>NZ_RCOD01000031.1:0-226898 GCF_004307505.1 Pseudomonas sp. Sample_11 | reverse complement strand
TGGCGGCATCGCACAGCGGGTTCCAGGCCACACCGCGTATGTCGAATTCAGGATCAGGTAAACACGTCTGGCCCCTGATGGTAATGGTTGCGCTGTTGTGGTCGATGGCGCCGACCATTTCCTCGTGACGCCGTGAATCGGCTGCGGACTTAGTCATCTCTCTCACTCCTGATCGCCCAGAACTGCAACTCCAGCTCCGGGAATTCGCCGGCAATGTGGAAACCGAACCCGCTGCCGCTACTCAGGCTTTGCCAGGCCGGGTGATGGCGGTCGAGTTCGAAGTAGCTGAAGCCGGCATGGAACGGCAGATGGCGCGGCGCCACCGGCAGCGGCCGCAGGGGAATGCCCGGCAGTTGCAGGCTGACCAGTTGTTCCAGGCCTTCGGTGGAGCTGATCTTGATCTGCTTGGGCAGTTGCTGACGCAGGGTCTCGGCGGGCAGTTCGGCGCGCACGGCGAGGATGAATTCGGCGTTCTCCAGCAGGCGCTTGTCGTTCAAGGCGGCGCTGCGCACGCCGTATTGCTGATCGATGATTGGCAGCGACACCGCACGTGGTTGCAGCACCGTGCCCAAGGCGCGACGCAAGGTGTGCTCGAGTATCTGGAACGACTGGCGCAGGTTTTCGTGCTGATAGGCCGGATATTCCTGCGGCAGGTGGCCCTCGTCGGTAAAGGTCACCAGTTCGCCGCAGGCTTGAGCCAAGGCGATGTACAACTGTTCCGGATGAACCTGACGTTGGCGGGCCAGGTGCTGGAACAGCGGGAACAACCGATTGAGGGTTTGCAGCAGGTTGAAGTCGCTGACGTCAGCCACCCCCGACTGCCCCGGTGAGCCGATACGCTGGGCCAGATTCTTGGCCCGCTCGCGCATCAACCCGGCCACTTCACCCAGGTAGCGATGCAACGCCGGCACCGCTTGCAGTGACAGACTGGTGGGGTAGAAGTGCTCGTCCATCACCAGGCTGCCGTCCGGGCGCTTGTCTTTGATTCTGCCGATGGCGATGCCGGTGAAAGCACTGCGGTCGCTGCGTTCGAGCATCAGTTGCAGGTTGGGTACGGCCAGGTCCATACCGACCTGATCGCCGTCATGGCTGTGGGTGTCGCGGATTTCCTCGCGCAGGGCGATATAGCGACTGTTGCCGTACTGGTCGGGCCAGCGTATTTCGAGGGCGCCGTTGGAGCGCAGCGGCAGGGCCAGATAGACGATCTGGCCGACCGCGCTGCTGTCAGCGATCTCCAGCGGGGAGGGCGGTGCCAGATCATGAGGAATGTCGAAGACGCTGCCATCGGGCATGATTCCACACGCCTGGTTAATCGCGACCTTGCCGAAGCTCAAGTACTCGGTGTTAAGCGTCAGCTCGCTGAAGCCGTAAAGGGCGTCGTTGAGGCTGTGCAGGCGCTGATGCACGGCGGCTTCGGCGGCGCGGGCCTGTTGCTGGAAGTGCTGGGGTTTGACGAACAAACCTTCATGCCAGATGACGGGGTTGCGTGAACTCATCGGTGGTTACTCGGGGCAAAAGCGGCTGAAAAAGGCGTCATCGGGTTTCTGCCTTGAGGCTGACCTGGGTGGCATCCAACTGCACCAGGACGGCGTACTGGCGGCCTTTTGGCTCGACGCGCAGGCGCTGTTTCCACTGGCCGACATCGGTGCTGTGGTAGTTGGCGATCACTGCGATAAAGCGCGTGTCTCCATCCAGTGCGCGAAGGTCGATGAACTTGAATTGGCCGGGGTTGAGCAGGTAGTCATCGGCGCGGATGTAGGTGCTGCCCAAAGTCTTTTTCAGGTCTTCGGCCATGGCCTGAGGGCTGGCGTTGACCAGCAGCGAGTCGTCGGTCAACTGCAAGACCTTGAAGGCGATCGGCGTGGCGACATGTTGCAGCGCCGGGTTGCCCCACGGCGTGGTCAGGCGAACGCCTTGGTCGTCGTAGTCACCCAGCAGCGCGTCGTCGATAGGCGACATTGACACCACGGGTTCTGGTTCCGAGGTCAGCGGTGACTGGGCCGGCACGCTTTCGTAAAGGTGATTGAGCAAGGTTTGGACTTTATCCGTCAGCGCCTGCGGGCTGGTGGCCTGCACGTTGAGGGTGTAAGGGGAATGGATCGAGTCCTCGTCCGGTGCCGTGCCGGTGCTGATCAGCCGTGGGTTGACATTGTCGCTGGCGTACAGGCTCAGGGAGTAACGGCTGGGCTGGTCGTCTGGACCACCAACCGGGATCGACGGCGTCCAGATCACTTGGCCGATTTTGCCGAGCATGGTGCAGCCGCCGAGGGCGAGGCAGGCCAGCAACAAGGTGCCCAAACGCAGGTTGCTGAACAGGCTGACGCTGCGTTTGTGTGCAGGCGCGCCAATATCCGCCAGCACTTCGGGTAGCGGCGCCTTATCCATCGCTAGCAGGGGATCACCTTGCTCCGCCAAATCCACCGGCCGGCAAAGGCGTTCGAATTCAGGGCAAGTGCCAGTTCGCCTATCCGCCGCTGGCCGACTCGGCAGGTCTCCTTGGTGCCACACGTGCATGCCCTCAGGCTGGTCGCCGAGCAGCTCATCGAGCGAATGCTGCCCCGGGGCGTGCTCGCCCAACTGCACCGCGACCTGATACGCACCAATCTGCAACCGATCACCGTCGTTGAGGCTTATCGCAACATGGCGCTCAAGCGGCAGATCGTGACCGTTGACGTAGGTTCTTCCGCTGCGGTCAATCACACAAAAGCGCCCCTCGACGACGCGGATGTCGCAGTGGTTGGGGCGTACGCTGTTGTGGCGATCTTCCAGGCGCCAGTCCACCGCGGCACTGCCGATGCTGCCGCCCTGTGGGCCAAACCGATGAAGGGGCAAATACCCGTGCAGCAACTGCGCAGGATTGTTGATAACCAGCGTCAATTTCATGCGCGCCCCCGAATCCGCACCACGGCGGGATGGCGTTGTTCTTGATGTTCGATAAAGCTGGTCCAGCCCAGGTGGGTGCCGCTGGCGCGTTGCAGGTTGAACGGCGGTACATCTTCCTCACGCAGCCCCAGTTCCAGGTCGTAGGCGGTGGCATCGCGCAGCAGAAATTCCATCAACTGGCGCAAACGCCCGAACTGCTCGCCGCTGGGTAAAAACTGCCGAAAACGGGCTTGGGTCAGGTTGGGAATCACCAGGGTGAACTTGCTGGCGCGGGTTTTGCTGCGGTCACCCACCACAAAATCGCTGCCCAAGGTGCCGTTGGCCTTGCCCAACGCCAGGCGCTGGCGCTGCGGTAAATTCACCCAGCGCGCCTCGAACTCACGGATGTAAACGCCGTGCAGATCAAAGCTGTGCTCGACGATGCCGGACACCATCGAAGGTGAACGGCTGCGACTGGCGATCAAGCCGGCGAAGCTCAGCAGGCGGCCCCAAGGCAACGGCGTAGCGCCGCGCAGGTCGTTGTCGTTCAATCCGATCAGGGAAAATACATATCGCGAAAACCGGTCACTGCCTCCGGCCTGAAAACGGATGTAGTAGCGGTACTTGCGCCAACTCATGTGCAGTAGGGTCAGCAAGCGATGATTGAAAAAATCCATGAATGCCGGACGAATCCCGCGCTCCTGGGCCTGCTCATAGGCCAGGCGATCCAGGTAATAGCCGGGCAGTGGCGAGTCGGTACCGTGCAGGCCAAAGAAACTGGTCTGCAAGCGATAGCGCACTTCTTCGCGGTCCTCCTCAAGGCGCGCCGCCTCGACCACGTCGGAAGCCGGAAAGCCCAACCCCGCATGGCTTTGCAGGCGCACCCGGCGGCGCACCGCCGCACTCAGCGGCTGCGCTTCCAGGTCGTCGCCATGCAAGGCGTGCAGATGCTCCAGCAGACGATGGAACGAATAGTTCCGCGCGTCGGCCAGCAGCACATCGGCTAGATCACGGGTTGTCTGCCGGTCAACAGTGGCCATTCGTAGCGCTCGTTGTTAGTGGTATTGATCACTTCCAGGCGATGGAAGGAATTGATGCTCGCGTACAGGGCGAAGAAGTGCGAAAGCACGCTGCCGAACAGGTACAGCTCGCCCTCGCAAAGGAAGGCGTCCTGGTTCAGTTGCAGACGGGTCTGCACGCCACGTACCGGCTGGCCCTTCATCAGCCAGTCGATGGGGGTGGTCACGGCATTCTGGATACCGTTGAGGCGCTTGCGCGTGGCGCGGGCCTGTTGCAGGTCGTGCAGGGCGGCGAAGTCATAAGCGCGGATGACTGCCTTGAGCGGCTCGGCCGACAGCAACGACAGATAGTTCAGCGACAGGTTGGAAATCAGCGTCCAGTGAAGGCTGCTATCCAGCACTGGCCGGTAGCTTCGAGTCGGTGCGATCAGGTTGGTGTAAGTGGCAAACGACGGCGTCACCTCGGTGGACACCGATACATCTCCCACGCCCAGCAACTGCGGCAAATCTCGATTGCTGCAGGTCAACTCGATGGATGCCGCTTCATGCTCGCCGATGTACAGGCTTTCATCGCCGCGCACGAAAGCGATGCGATGACGCAAGCCTTCACTCCCGTGGGACACTTCGATATGCGTGCGGAAGTACAGCGCAGTGCGGCCCCGCGCATGTTCGATCTCATGCTGGAAAGACTCGAACGGAGTAAAGCGTCGCAACGGATCGCCCTTGCGCTCCTTGTCGGCGGCATCCCAACCGGCCACCTTGTCGACGCTGAAAATCTCGTAGGCTTCGGGGCGGTTACCGCTGGGGCTGATACGCCGTTCCAGGCTGCGTCCATCCAGCGCAATCGGATCGGCATCGTGACGGAACAGGTTGACCGCCGGCGCGCAGTACAGGTGCAGGTCACTGGTGCGCAGACGAATATCAGGCGGCATGGGCCGGCTGAACTGAAACTCGAATCGCAGGGTGTTGGCGCTCATCTCCGGCCAGACGCGCGCCAGCTGGGTCAGGCTGAAAAAGTGAAAACGCTGCGGGAACACGAAGTACTCCTGCAGGATCCGGTAGCCATCGAACACATTGCGCGGGTAGGGCAGCAGCGCCTCTTCGGGGGTGAAACCGGGACAGCCGATAACCTTGGCTGGCAGGCGATAGCTTTGCTTATCGATGTGCAACGTGACGCTGTCCAGGTAATGGGCGAGCCACAGGTACAACGTCAGCGCCGTGGCGTTATCGCCGCCCAGATGAAAATCCAGCTGATCGCAGGCCATGCTGGTCAGCGGTTGCTCGGTCAACACCTTGAGGTCGATGCGCATCACCGAGGCTTCGCGGCTGTGGGCATCGCTGACTTCCTGCAACGCCAATGGGTACAGGCTGACGTCAGTGCAGGTACGAAACTGGCAGGAGATGCCATCCACCTGTTTGGCAAACAGTGGCGTGCCTTTGGGGATCACCTGGCGCTGGCTGATCGCATCCAGCAACGGTGTAAAACGGATGATGGTCGCGCTCGGCAGGGGCCGCAGGTAGTTGGGCCAGAGCATCTGTAACAGCGGGTGAGTCAGCTCCGGCAAATCGTCGTCGATCTTCATCCCCAGTTTGGCAGTGAGGAAGGCAAAGCCTTCCAGCAGCCGCTCCACGTCCGGATCGCCGGCCTGATCACCGAGAAATTGCGCCAGTTGCGGGTTGTCCTCGGCAAACTCGCGGCCGAGTTCGCGCAGGTAGCGCAGCTCCTCGGCAAAGCGTTGTTTCAAGTCCATTGCATCCTCATCGCACGCGGGTGTAGCCGTCGCGGCCGTGCATGGCCACCTCGATCTGCACCTGTTCTTCCTTGTGGTTGACCTGCACCTGGCAATCCAGGCGAAAGTTCAGCTCCAGCGGCAGGTCCGGGTCGGGCTGAAAGCGCACACCCGTGACCTTGATGCGCGGTTCAAAGGCTTCCACCGAACGCCGGATATCGGCGCTGATCGCTACCACCAGATCACTGCTGGCCTGGGTGACGCCGTTGAAATCGCGCAGGCCCAGTTCAGGGCTGCTTTGCGAGCAGCCCTGGCGTGAGTTGAGCACCTGTTCGAGGTGGCGTTTGATCGCTTCGACACGCTGGCGCGCCTGTTCATCCACGCTGCCAGGGCGGTAGCGCGGTGCGTCGGGTTCCAGGCGTTCAAACAGGCTGGCGCCCATTTACTGGGTGTCCAGCCGACCGACCAGTGAGATCTCGAAGTTAGCGCCCATGTACTTGAAGTGCGGGCGAACGGCCAGCGACACCTGGTACCAGCCTGGATTGCCTTCCACGTCCTGCACCACGACTTTTGCGGCGCGCAAGGGGCGACGGCTGCGCACGTCGGAGGAAGGGTTTTCCTGGTCGGCGATGTACTGCTTGAGCCAGTCGTTCAGCTCGCGCTCCAGATCCTGGCGTTCCTTCCAGCTGCCGATCTGTTCGCGTTGCAGCACCTTGATGTAGTGGGCCAGGCGATTGACGATAAACAGGTACGGCAACTGGGTGCCGAGCTTGTAGTTGGTCTGGGCTTGCTGGCCTTCGCGGGTCTTGGGGAAGTTCTTCGGTTTTTGTACCGAGTTGGCGGAGAAAAACGCCGCGTTGTCGCTGTCCTTGCGCATGGTCAACGGGATAAACCCGGCTTCGGCCAGCTCGAATTCCTTGCGGTCGGAGATCAGCACTTCGGTAGGAATCTTGGCCTGCAATTGGCCGAGGGATTCGTACAGGTGCACCGGTAAATCATCCACCGCGCCGCCGGATTGCGGGCCGATGATGTTCGGGCACCAGCGGTAGCGGGCGAAGCTGTCGGTGATGCGCGAAGCCATCAGGAACGCGGTGTTGCCCCACAGGTAATTGTCGTGGTTGCCGTCGACGGTTTCGTCATAGCCAAAGCTGCGCGTCGAGTTGTCTTCAATGCTGTAGGGCGGGCGCAGCAGGAAACGCGGCAGGGTCAGGGCCAGGTGGCGCGCGTCCTCGGATTCACGCAGACCCCGCCACTTGGTGTGGCGCGGCCCTTCGAAAATATCGCTGACTTCCTTGAGGTCGGGCAGACCCTGGAAGCCTTCCAGGTTGAACAGCTCGGGGCCCGCAGCCGAGACAAACGGTGCATGGGACATGGCGCCGATGGAGGCCACATAGCTGAGCAGCTTGATGTCTGGCGAGCTGGGGCCAAAGGTGTAGTTGCCAACGATGGCGCCCACCGGTTCACCCCCGAACTGGCCATAGCCGGCGGTGTAGACGTGCTTGTACAAGCCGCTGCGGGTGATGTCGCCGGCGTTGTCGAAGTCGTCCAGCAGTTCCTCTTTTGTGACGTGCAGCATTTCCAGCTTGATGTTCTCGCGAAAGTCCGTGCGATCCACCAGCAGCTTCAGTCCACGCCAGGCCGATTCCAGTTGCTGGAACTGCGGCTGATGCAGGATCACGTCCATCTGTTTGCTGACGGCGCGGTCGATCTCGGCAATCATCTGGTCGACCCGGTGCTTGTTGACCGGCTGCTGGTGATCGCCGCTTTGCAGGATTTCGCTGATGAACGCGGCCACGCCTTGGCGAGCTACCGCGTAGCCTTCCTGAGACGGGCGCATAGTGGTGTTGGCCAGCAGCTGATCAAGCAGCGACGGCTGTTCGTCAGCCACCAGGATTTGTGCGGCGGCGCTTTCCATAGGCATGGGGGAGTACTCCGTTGAGAAGGGCGTTCCAGTCAGTTGTTTGGCGCGTCCAGAACCAGGTTCAGTTCACTGGCCAGGCGTAGACGGGCGTTTTCATCGGTCAGCAGGTTCTGCAAGTGTTTGCGAAAGGCCGGGACATTGCCCAAGGGACCTTTGAGTGCAACCAGGGCTTCACGCAATTCCAGCAACTTGTTCAATTCAGGAACTTGCCGTGCGACGGCATCGGGACCGAAGTCATTGATGTTTTTGAATTGGAGTTGCACAGTCAGGTCAGTATCGATTTCGTTGTTCAGAACAGACGGAATCGCCATATCCAGAGCAACTTCAGCGTTGTTCAGTACGTCGTTGAATGTGTCTTTGTCTATTCGAACCGATTGCCGGTCTTCAATGGCGGTTAACTCGCCGTGACCTTTGAAGTCGCCGGTAATCAATAGCTTCAGGGGCAGCTCTACTTCTGCTTGTTGATCGCCCGTAGCCGGGACGTACTTGATGTTGACGCGTTCTTTGGGCGCGACAGATCCATGGGTTTTCGGCATGGGAAAAATCCTTTTTCGTAAAGTCGGTGTATTAGAAACAGCTGTTGCAGGGTTTGTCTTGTAGGACGAGAGGGACGCGTTTCGTGGGTTTTGGATGTAGGAAAAAAGAATCGTGATGAATGCTTCTAGATTTCCTACAGCTGTCATGGAAGTGTCTGAGGGATGCCTCTTTTTATGCAGGGTTTGACAGTGTCTTGCTCGTCTTCTACTTGCCTATCTGCTGAGCGCAGGCGACGCTTTGCAAGTTAATTAATTTAACTTTCACTGCGAGCCACGTTAGTTCGAAAGTTGAAAAATATCCGGTTTGGATGCGACGAGGCATATTCAGGAGGCGTTGATGGGCAACGGATGGCGAGGTTGGAAATGGGCGCTCTGCCTGTCGGTTGTGGCAGTAATGGAGGCGCAGGCAGCGAACCGGGATTGCCCTGCCATCGTCTCGCCCCTGAAGCGTCTGGAGTGTTTTGATCTGGCTGCCGGCACGCCCATTCATCAGGCACCTACGACGCCGCGTGCCCTGGGCCGGGTATTGCCGATTGTCGATCTGGTCCAGCGCAATGAAGCCAAGCGTCCGCCTGAGGATCAGCGTTTCTTGTTGTCGTCCTTCCCCGAGCCGGACAACGACCAGCAACACCGGCTGGTGATCTCAGCCCCGGCATTGGGCGCGTTGCCGCCTCGACCTCTGCTGGCCATCAGTTGTGAATCGAAAATCTCGCGCCTGCAATTAGTGCTGGATGAGCCGGCCAAACCCAACAAGATTCGCATCCAGCTGTTCAAGGATGAGCGCCCGATTGCCGACGCCTATCAATGGCAGGTGCTGGATGATGCCGGCCTGGTGGTCGATGCCGGACGTGGCCTGCAAGCTATCTCGTTGCTGCGCAACATGGGCGGCGGCCAGCGTCTGCGACTGGAGAGCGACTATCCGCGGCTGCACGGCCTGGTCTTTGACGCTGAAGGGCTGGGTGAGCTGATCGAACAGGAGCGTCAGGCATGTCGCTGGTAATCGACGTGCCGGCGGACACCGTCAAGTTGCTGCTGACCCCCATCGACCCCGAACAGCCCGCCGGGGATTTCGATGTAGAGGACGAAACCTACCAGGCCATCGACCAGGAGATGGTCAAGCTCGGCGGCCTGCGCGAGAGCGATATCGACTGGGCGTATATCGACGAAGCCTCTCGCCAGTACCTGGCGACCCAGTGCAAGCAGTGGCGCATCGTCGCTCATCTGCAAGTGGTGTGGCTGCGGACTCGGCAATGGGCGCGCTGGGCAGATGCCCTGGGTTTGTTGGCCGGCATGGTCGAGTTGTATTGGGACAGTGCCCACCCCAAGCCCGGCCCCACCGGCTACCTCAACAAACGCAAGCAAGTGCAGCGTCTGTTGGGCGAGCTGGGGCAGGTGTTGCCGACCCTGGAACGCAGCAGTTTTGAACCAGCCTGCCAAGCCGCGGCGGAACTGGCCCTGGCCAATCTGCAACGCTGTGTCGAAAGCGCCAGGTTCGACCCGGCCCCGTTGGACGCCTTGCAACGCCAGTTGCACAAATACAGCGAGCCCGTCGTTGCCACTGAGCCCACCCGTGCGGCGACCTCCGGCAGTGTGCTGGAGTCAGCCTTTTTTACCAGCCCCAAACCACAAGCGCCGAGCAATGAGCGCGAACAACGCCGCGCTGTGTTGAACATGGCCGAGCAGATCAACCAGCAAGATGCCTACGACCCCACCGGCTACCAACTGCGACGCTTCGGCCTGTGGGCGCATTTGCGTACTGCGCCCCCCGTCACCCGCGACCGTCGCACCGAATTGACTGCTGTGCCCAAGGATATCGTCGACGGCTATCAGGACGCGCTGAACCACACCGCCATTGAGCCGAACCTGCTGCTGCGCATCGAAAAAAGCGTCTGCGCTTCGCCGTACTGGCTACGTGGCAGTTACTTGGCCGCCCACGTTGCCTCGCGCTTGGCGATGGAAGAGGTGGCGGCCGCCATTCGCCAGACCTGCGAGCGGTTTGTCTGCCGTTTGCCGGCGCTGCTGGAGTTGTGCTTCAGCGACGGCACGCCGTTCGTAGATGCGCGGACCCAGGCCTGGATCAGCGGCGCCGATCAGGCGCAAATCACCGGCACCCCGATACAGGAATACGCCGGCCTGCGCGACGAATTGGCCACTCAGCTCAATACCGAAGGCGTGGAAGTGGTGCTGCTGCGCCTGCAGGAACTGCACGCCACCCAAGATGCCCCGCGCCAGCGCAGCTACGCCACGGTGATTGCTGCCGACTTGCTGGCCTCGCGTGGCCTGTCGTGGCTGGCGGACGACCTGTACGCCAGTGTGGCGCGGTTGATGCGCGAGACCACGGCGCAGGGCTGGGAGCCGGAGTTGTACCGGAAAGTGGCGCAACCCATCGACGACAGTCATTTGATTACAGCGGTTAAGGAGTAGGAGCGATTTATGGGGATGGTCTGGGGTTACCTCAAACGCTGGGGCCTGCCGGTGCTGCGTCAGTTCAACCAGGCGGTGCCGGTATTGGTGCTGCTGGGCGTGGTATTTTTGTTGATCGCCATCTGGTGGCTGGGCCCGCAGTGGACCTGGCGCGAGCGTCAGCCGCTGGGTGAACTGGCGATGCGTGTCTCGGCCAGTGTCGTGGTGCTGGTGGTGCCGCTGCTGATCTGGGCGTGGCGGGTGCGCAATCGTTACCAGCGTCTGCAGGTTGAACGCCAACATGAGGCGGCGGTGCAGGCCGATCCTTGCCTGCCTTATATCGAGGCGCAGGAGCGGGCGCTGGATCGGAGCCTGGGCAACCTGCTGAACAACATGGAGCGCCGCCGTTCGCTGTATCAGCTGCCGTGGTATCTGGTGCTAGGCGAAGAAAATGCCGGCAAGACCAGCCTGATCACGCGTTCCAACCAGAGCTTCGCCTTGTCCCATGTGACCAAGGCTGGGGTCAGGGCCCATCAGGAAGAGCAACTGGCCTATCCGGTGGATTGGTGGATTGGCGACGAAGCAGTTTTGATCGACCCGCCGGGTGAGTTCCTCAGTCACTCGGATTCACCGACTGAAGACATCGAGCAGCAGGGCAAGGTCAAACCGGTATTGCCCGCCGGCACCCACCCGCGCCTATGGCGACACTTGCTCGACTGGCTGACGCGCAACCGCAGCCGGCGGGCATTGAACGGCGTGGTGCTGGTGATCGATGTACAGGCCCTGTTGACGCAGCGACCCGAACAACGCAAGGCCCACGCCAACCTGCTGCGCACCCGGCTGTTTGAACTGACGCGGCAGTTGGGTACGCGCTTACCGGTGTACATCACGCTGAGCAAGTTCGACCTGCTGGAAGGCTTTGAAGAATTCTTCGCCCGGTTGTCGCGCAGCGGGCGCGAAGATCTGCTGGGTTTCACCTTCAGTCTGGACGCGGTGGATGATTTTGATGCCTGGCTGGCGGAACTGACGCGCCAATATCAAACCTTTGTCGCCTGCCTGACCGAGCAGGTTTTCAACAGTACCAGGGACTCGCGCACATTGGATGAGCGTGATCGCTTGCAGGCGCTGATGCATCAGATGGCGGGCTTGCGCCCGGCACTGTTCGGCTTCCTCAGCGAAATGCTCGGCAGCGATCGTTTCACCACGCCGGCACTGGTGCGCGGGCTGTATTTTTCCTCGGTGCTGCAGCAGGGCACCTTGAGCAACGTTTTCGTCAAAGAAGCGGGACAAGCCTATCAACTGCCACCACCGCCACCCGAGGTCAAACCTGTCGGTGGTACAGCGATCTACTTTGCCCAGCAACTGTTCCAGCGTGTGATCTACCCCGAAGCAGGTCTGGCGGGTGACAACATCAAGGTGGCCCGCAGCAAACGGCGGCTGCTGATCGCCGGGTTCAGTGTCGCGTCACTGGGGTGTCTGGTGATCATCGGGACCTGGCAGTTGTATTTCAACGTCAACCGTGACAAGGCGGTCAGCGTCTTGGCCAAGAGTCAGGAATTCAGCGGTCGGGATATCGACGCCAAGGTGGATATCACCGGCCGTAACCTGCTGGTGCCGTTGGACCAGATTCGGGATGCGGTGCTGGTGTACGGCGACTACCGCGAGGCCTGGCCGTTGCTGTCGGATATGGGGATGTATCAGGGCAGGGCAATCGGCCCGACGGTGGATGAGGCCTATCTCAATCTGCTGTCCAAACGCTTCCTGCCAGCGATTGCCAGCGGTGTACTAAACGTCATCGACACCGCGCCAGCCGGCAGCAATCAGCAACTGGCGGCCTTGCGCGTCTACCGCATGCTCGAAGAGCGGCAAAATCGTCGACCGGCCATTGTCCAAGAGTGGGTTGCCAAACGGTGGCAGCGTGCCTATCCAGGTCAGGGCCAGTTGCAGGCCGACTTGATGGGCCACCTGCGTTACGCGTTGAAATACGCCGACGCCGACCTGCCGCACTATCGTGAACGCATTGCCCAGGTGCAGCAGCAACTGCGCCAGTTGCCCATGGCCGAACGGGTCTATATGAGCCTGAAACAGGATGCCCTGGAGCGTTTGCATCGCCCGCTGGACCTGCGCAACGAGGTCGGCCCGGCGTTCGACATCGTCTACCGCCCGCTCAACTCTGATCAGGAGGGCAGCGGCCTGCAGTTGCCGCCGCTGCTCACCGCCAAGGGCTTCAGAAGCTACTTCGAGCCCGGCACCGCGGACATTATCGAACTGGCCATGATCGACCAGTGGGTACTCGGCGAGCGCCAACGCCTGGACTACTCCGACGAAGACCGTAAAGTGCTGACCCAACGCATCCGCGCCCTCTACAGTGCCGATTACATCGACAGTTGGCGACGGGCGCTGAATCAGTTCGCGGTCACCGACTTCGATGACCTCAGTCACGGCGTGGCTGTACTGGAACAAGTCACCGGCCCGGCCGCTCCATTGCGGCGTTTGCTGGAAACCTTGCGCGACAACAGCGTGATCTATCCATCGGTACCCTTGAACGAAGGACAGGCGCCGCTTGCGCTGGACAAGGTCTCGGACGGCCAACAACAGGCCGCTGGCATTCGGCGCGCGTTCTCCAGTCTCTCGGAGCTGATCACCGCACGAGGCGAGCAGCCATCCTATTACGAAGAAGCCCTGCGCTCGGTCGGTGCCGTCTACGACTACGCCAAAGCCGTGCATGACAACCCGGACCCCGGCAAGGCAGCGCTGAAAACCGTACTCAACCGCTTCTCCCTGGACGGTGCTGACCCGATTGCCAATTTGCAACGCGTCGCGGTGGGCCTGCCCGAGCCGCTTAACCAGCACGTCAAAAAACTCGCTGATCAGACTTCACAGGTACTGGTGATTGCCGCCCTGCGCGAATTGGAAAAACGTTGGGACAGTGAGATTTACAGCTTCTACCGCGAGCGCCTGGCGAACCGTTACCCGTTCAAGGCCAGTGGTGAGGACGCTTCGCTGGAAGACTTCGAAGCCTTCTTCGGCCCTCAGGGTCGCCTGCAGCAATTCCACGATCAGTACTTGAACGTGTTCCTCAAGGACAACCTCGACGCCCTGTATTCCGACAGCCTCGGCGGCTATCTGGTGCGCAGCGACGTGCTTGAGCAACTGAAAAAAGCCGAGCGCATCCGCGACACCTTCTTCAACCATCGCGGCCACCTGGCCGTACAACTGACCATCGAACCCCTGGCCCTGAGCGCCACCCGCCTGAGCAGCATGCTCAGCGTCGACGGCCAGCTGATCCCCTACCAGCACGGCGCGCCGCAACGAACCGGACTGGTCTGGCCCAACAGCCTTGGCAACAGCAATGGCAGCCAACTGACCTTGGTGCACAGCACCGGCAACACCGCCAGCCTGAGCTACCGCGGGCCGTGGTCGTTGTTTCGGCTGCTCAGTCGCGGGCACCTCAATGGCCGAACCGACACCAGTGTCGACCTGACTTTTGCAGTTGCCGATGGGTTGATGCGTTATCGGATTGGCGCGCAGAAAGCTAACAACCCGATTACTCAGCGCAGTTTTGAAGGGTTTGTGTTGCCCAGGACGTTGTTGGAAGAAAAGCGGGGAGTGCGCGGTGATCATGTTACACAGCGGTAGGCTTCCCAGCTCTGGTTCGTTGCGTGGAAGGTTGTCGAAGACGCCGCCAGTCTGGCCAGCCACTAATACTACAATCGCGTGAAAGCAGCAGCGACGATTCCGGGAAAGATCAGACGTTACCTGGAAAGGATCAAACGGGAGTCTATCGAACTCAGGTCCTGGAGCCGACCGGAGCAGCAACCGGGAGGGACATTGGGCATGTTGTTTGACGAGGTATTAGGTATTGACGAAGACACCAGCGGCGTTGCTGCGACCTTGCGCATTGCCCGTGCCACCGGTCAGGAACATGCAGATGAAGTTGACGCCCAATTGTGCGCGCCGATCCGGGACTTGATGATCGATGCGTTGGCGCTGGATGCCGGCACTTCAGTGATGCTTCGGTTCGCCGAGTTGATCCGTGGCGGTTATGACGTTGGTTGTGCGGTAGAGGAAATCGGCGATTCTCTGCAACGTGAGCATGCGGACGATCATTCCGCGCAATCTTCGAGTGCTGGTCAACAGTCGTAAATACGCGTGCCGTACCCTGCGTAACCAGTCATCAACCTCGAGCGTGATTGACTCTTGCGCAGAACCGGCCAACTATCGCTCGCATAACAACGACCGATGGACCCGACCTTGATTGAACGACGTCAATTCAGCGGTGGCATGAAGGGCAAGAACCTTCGCTATCTGAATGAACAGAACCCCGATAATACCGGCGTAACCCGCACCGGTTTCCTGTTGCTTGAACATTTCTCGCTGCCGGCCTTCACCCAGGCGCTGGACACGGTAGTCACCACCAACCTGTTGCGCCCGGGACTGTTCTCGTCGCGCACCTTCGGCCTCGGCGATGGCGAGGTGATCAGCGATCTGGGCCTGGTCATCCGCCCCGATGCGCGCCTGGATTCTGCTGCGCTTAACGAGCTGGATCTGCTGGTAGTGTGCGGCGGTTATCGCACGGAACTGCGCGCCAGCGACGAATTCATCGGCTTGCTCAAGTCGGCAGCGGAGCGGGGCGTGAGTCTGGCCGGATTGTGGAATGGTTCGTGGTTTCTCGGTCGCGCCGGTTTGCTCGATGGCTATCGCTGCTCGATCCACCCGGAACATCGCCCGGCACTGACCGAAATCGCCAAGAGCACCCACGTCAGCAGCGAACCCTATGTGATCGACCGCGACCGGCTCACCGCGTCGAGCCCGTCGGGGGCTTTCCACATGGCGCTGGACTGGATCAAGGGCTTGCACGGCAAAGCCTTGGTCGAGGGCATCGAAGACATCCTTGCCTTCGAAGAGTCGCGCTACAGGCGGATCAAACCGGATGAAAACATCTGCGTCAGCGCGCCGTTGCGGGAAGTGATCAAGCTGATGGACGCCAACCTCGAAGAACCGCTGGAGCTGGAACAACTGGCGGTCTACGCCGGCCGCTCACGGCGCCAGCTCGAGCGCTTGTTCAAGGAACAACTGGGCACCACGCCGCAGCGCTATTACCTGGAACTGCGCATCACCGAAGCACGGCGCCTGCTGCAACACACCGAGCTGTCGCAGGTGGAAGTGCTGGTGGCTTGCGGTTTTGTCTCGCCGAGCCATTTCAGCAAGTGCTATAGCTCGTACTTTGGTTATCGGCCTTCGAAGGAGAAGCGGCTGGTTAAATAGGCCAGCCGGTACAACCCGCAAAAACCTCACCCCAGCCCTCTCCCGGAGGGAGAGGGAGCCGACCGAGGTGACTTGCGCTGTACATCGACCTGAACGATGAATGTCGATATGGATTCACTACAGCTCTTTCAGGTTGGCGTGACTCTTAGACATCCCCCAATCAGTTCCCCCTCCCTCGGGTAGAGGGCAGGGTGAGGGGCCTGATTGGGCGGGTCTGTCAGAGGTGATCCGCATCAACCACAGCCTGCGCAAACGCCTTCGGATCCTCCTGCGGCAAATTGTGCCCAATCCCACCCTCAATCAACCTGAATTGATATTTCCCGGTAAAACGCTTGGCATAGTCCTCAGGCTTGGGATGTGGCGCACCATTGGCGTCGCCTTCCAGGGTAATCGTCGGCACGCTGATCGACGGGGCAGTCGCAAGCTTCTCTTCCAGCGCGGCATATTTCGCCTCGCCCTGCACCAGGCCCAGCCGCCAGCGGTAGTTGAACACGGTGATCTCGACGTGATCGGGGTTCTGCAACGCTTGGGCGCTGCGCTCGAAAGTGGCGTCGTCGAACTTCCACTGCGGCGAAGCCAGCTGCCAGATCAGTTTGGCGAAGTCGTGTGTGTTCTTTTCATAGCCGGCGCGGCCGCGTTCGGTGGCGAAGTAGAACTGGTACCACCACTGCAATTCGGCTTTCGGCGGCAGTGGATTCTGCCCGGCGGCCTGATTGCCGATCAGATAGCCGCTGACCGCCACCAGCGCTTTCACGCGCTCTGGCCACAAGGCCGCGACGATGTCCGCCGAACGCGCGCCCCAGTCGTAGCCGCCCAGCACCGCTTGTTTGATTTTCAGCGCGTCCATGAAGTCGATCACGTCGCTGGCCAGCGCTGCCGGTTGGCCGTTGCGCAGAGTGGCTTTGGACAGGAATTGCGTGTCGCCATAACCCCGTGCATACGGCATCAGCACGCGGTAACCCTTGGCCGCGAGCAGTGGTGCGACTTCGTCATAGCTGTGAATGTCGTAGGGCCAGCCGTGCAGCAGGATCACCACCGGCCCATCGGCAGGACCGGTTTCGGCGTAGGCCACATCGAGCAAGCCTGCCTTGATGTGCTTCAGCGGGCCGAAAGGAGAGGGCGCCGAATAGCTGGCGGCGGCCGGTTCAGTGGTTTGCGCCTGAGCGCTGCCGACGGCGCCGAGCAGTGACAGCGCCAGGACTGACAAGCCGAGCGCGGCGGTGATTTTAGAGGTGTGCAGAGCCTGTTTCATGCTGACGTCTCCTTTGCGAGCCTGTGGCCAAGGGGCTGGATGAACCCTTGAAACCCTGGGTGCATTGAAGCGTGGCGAGGTATCTGCTCTGTGTCGCCAGAGAGCGTTTTTGCATTGGGTTGTGTAGCAGCGGGGCGCGTACACAGTGTGATACATGGCGATGAAACGGTGAGTTTTCGCGCGAAAATAATAAGTGGCTGTTTTAAAACAAAAAATATTTCATCTCGGGCTTCCCAAATGAAATGAATGTTGTTAAATTGCGCCCCGTTCTCACAGCGATCCTAACGGAGCCGCTGGCCAGAGCTACAGGGGCGTCGCCAAGCGGTAAGGCAGCAGGTTTTGATCCTGCCATGCGTTGGTTCGAATCCAGCCGCCCCTGCCATCTACGAAAAAACGCCAACTTCGCAAGAAGTTGGCGTTTTTTTATGCCTGCGATTTACCGCGCTTGAGCCAGCCGGGGCGTGCGCGATGCCGAAACACCGCGCACGCCGGTCACTCAGTGCGGTGCGCGCGGGATGGTTTTCATCAGGTCTTCAGGGCTGATGTGGCCGACCACGCTGCCCGGCTGCGGCAGGTTGAGGATGTGGCCCTTCATCTTGCCGATGATGTGCATCTCGCACGGCTTGCAATCGAACTTCAGCGTCAGCACTTCATCGCCGTGGATCAACTGCATCGGCGCGACCTTGGTACGCACACCGGTGACGCCTTTGGCCTGTTTCGGGCACAGGTTGAAGGAGAAACGCAGGCAGTGCTTGGTGATCATCACCGGCACTTCGCCCGGCTCTTCGTGAGCTTCGTACGCCGCATCGATCAGCTTGACGCCGTGACGGTGGTAGAAGTCGCGCGCCTTCTGGTTGTAGACGTTGGCGAGGAAGGTCAGGTGCGAATCCGGGTACACCGGCGGCGGCGTGGTTTCGGCCTTGCGGCTGCCACGCGGATGCGCGGCGACACGTGCCGCAGTCAGCGCTTCGATGACTTCGCGGCGCAGGGACTTGAGCTGCGAGTTGGGAATGAAGAACGCTTGCGGCGCATCCAGCTTGATGTCGGTGGCGTGATACTGCGTGGTGCCGAGCTGGCCGAGCAGGTCGCGCAATTGCTCCAGCGCTTGCTCAGGCTTGTTGGCAACACCAAACGGCCCGTTGAGGGTAACGCTGGCGCTGATGCCTTCTTCGCTGGTCGCGGTCACTTCCAGCTGTTCTTCGCGCAGACGAGCGAACCAGCTCAGGGCCACACGACGTTCCGAAGAGGTCTTCTGCAACGCCTGCTGCCAGTTGTGATCGAGGTTGCGATTCAACGGATGGCTCGGACGCAGCTTGAACAGGCCCTCGGGCATTTCGTTCGGCTCGACGCGGTAGCGGTAGCGCTTCTCGCCGTCTTCTTCGAACTCGCCTTTGGCCTCGGCGATGTTGGCGCGGAAACCGACCACTTCGCGTTTGACCAGTACGTTCAGACCGTCACCGTTGGACAGCGGCTCATGGGTGACGACCTGCATGTCACGCTTGCCGACTTTTTCCACCGTACCGACCGGCAGGCCGGTGAAGGTTGGCGAATCGAAGGCGCCAATGTCGATCTTGCGATCGGTGACGAAATAATCGGTGCTGCCACGGTGGAAGGTCTTTTCCGGATCGGGCAGGAAGAAATGCACGGTGCGGCCGCTGGAAGCGCGGGCCAGGTCCGGGCGGTCTTCAAGCACGTCGTCCAGGCGCTGGCGGTAATAGGCGGTGATGTTCTTTACATAGCCCATGTCCTTGTAGCGACCTTCAATCTTGAATGAACGCACGCCAGCCTCAACCAGTGCGCGGATGTTGGCGCTCTGGTTGTTGTCTTTCATCGACAGCAGGTGTTTTTCGTAGGCGATCACGCCACCCTTTTCATCCTTGAGGGTGTAGGGCAAGCGGCAGGCCTGGGAGCAGTCGCCACGGTTGGCGCTGCGGCCGGTTTGCGCATGAGAGATGTTGCACTGGCCGGAGAAGGCCACGCACAGCGCGCCGTGGATGAAGAACTCGATGGCGGCATCGGTTTCATCGGCGATGGCACGGATTTCTTTCAGGTTCAGCTCGCGGGCCAACACCAACTGGGAGAAACCGGCCTGATCGAGAAACTTCGCTCGCTCGAGGGTGCGGATGTCGGTCTGGGTCGAGGCGTGCAGCTCGATCGGCGGAATGTCCAGCTCCATCACGCCCAGATCCTGGACGATCAGCGCATCGACGCCAGCGTCATACAACTGATGGATCAGCTTGCGCGCCGGCTCCAGTTCGTTGTCGTGCAGGATGGTATTGATGGTGGTGAAAATACGCGCGTGGTAACGGCGGGCGAACTCGACCAGTTCGGCGATTTCGCTGACTTCGTTGCAGGCGTTGTGGCGTGCGCCGAAGCTCGGGCCGCCGATGTACACGGCGTCAGCGCCATGCAGGATGGCCTCGCGGGCAATGGCGACATCGCGGGCAGGGCTGAGCAATTCCAGGTGATGCTTGGGCAAGGACATAGTTTTTTTAGTCAGGCGGTCACGGGCAAGGGGCGCATTGTACCTGTGAAACACCCAGGCGGCACCAGCGTGCCGATATCAGGTACGAAGGACTTAGCACAATACGAGGCAATGCATAACTGTAAAGTCTGTCAGTTGTCCGTCCGCGTCCAAAGCGTGAACATCAGGTGGGAGCGGGAAAGTCGCTCTGGCCTATATCACGCAAGACATTGGAGATTAATATCATGAAAGGTAATAACGCCTTCGCGACGATTGGTATCTCGGATTTCGCGTCGTTTAAATCTCGTCCTCGGAAGACGGCCGAGGTGTATTACAAAGCGGTCGTTTCACCCAATCATCCGGGCATTGGCAAGCCAATATTCTCCGCTACTCGGCATCTTTATTTCGGCACAAAGGAAACGTTCAGCGTTATTGGTCAATATTTTACGGACGAGGTGGGTGAGATTATTTCATTTGTGATAGATCGCTCCCTTACGGACGGTACGCATGAAGTTGGCGGGTTCGGAAGTCCCGTGGCGGGATTGATGACTATGTCGCATGAAATTTTATATGCGAAAACAGGAACGATAGAGTTTGCGCGCAAACACGAAGAAGGTATCGATTCGATTACGGCAACATTCAATTTTGAAATCGAGCACCGCGGTCAAACATACCGGGTATCAGAAGGTAAACTGTTTGTTGTAGCTAGCGGTCCGCTTCAAGTTTTGTGAATAGACCGTTGACGCCAATTCGCTCAACGGGCGAGCCAGCGCTTGCCAAACGGCCCCATCCTGGTGGCTGCTGTGTTTGGCGCGCGCCCTTGAGTATTTCACTGCGTATGTCGCACCCCTGAATCGTGGAGGCAGCCTACGCAGTATTTCCGTAAATCAGCCTTTCGCCGCCATCGCCGTCACTTCCACACGCATCCCTTCAACCGCCAGCGAGGCCACGCCTACCGCCGCCCGCACCGGCCAAGGCTTGGCGAAATAGCGTTTGTACACTTCATTGAAAGCCCCGCGATCGCCCATGTCGGTCAGGTAAATGGTCAGGTGCAGCACCCGGTCCATCGAACTGCCGGCACGTTCCAGTGCGACTTTCAGTGCTTGCAGCGTGCACTCGCTCTGCTCGGTGATGCCGCCGAGTTCCAGGCTGCCATCGGCGCGGGTTGGAATCTGCGTGGAAACCATGATGCCGCCGAAGGTGGCAACGTCGGAAGAAATCGAATCGGTGTCGGGATCCGGCGTGAAGATGATGTCTTGATTGGCCATGGGCATCTCTTGTTTGAGTGAATGAAGATTGCGGCAGTTTACAGATTCCCTCCGGCCATGGCCCGGTCAGGTACCGCAACACGTTTGTATAAGCATGTATCAACCCTCAGCGCATACACACGGCAACACCAAACTGCGCCTTCGAGACACATCCGCCCTACATGCCGAGCCCAAAGTAGCCCTCACACCAACCTACGCTCAAGAGGGCATCACCATGTACCGTCCACTGTTTCTGGCTTCTGCCGTTGTCTTCGCCTCCCTGACCGGCTTCGCCCATGCGGCGGATGCGCCGGCAACGAGTTGGCAGAAAGGTCTGAGCCGCACCGATCTGGTTCGTCAGGATCTCGGCGCTGACAATCGCGAAGTGATTCAGGCGCGTATCGATTTCGACGCTGGCGTCACCTCGCCTCGGCATGCTCATCCCGGCGTGGAAGTCGCCTATGTCATCAGCGGCACGTTCGAGTATCAGCTCGAAGGGCGGGCGCCGGTGATACTCAAGGCCGGTGATTCGTTGTTCATTCCGGCGGGCGTCGCGCATGTGGCCAAAAACGTCGGCAACGAGAAAGGCGTCGAACTGGCCACATACGTTGTCCCGAAAGGCGAACCGCTGCTGATCCTCAAGCCATGAGGCGCCAGTCCGCTATTTCGATCGCGGCTTGCTCATCGCGCGTTTGATGCGCATCCAGTCCTGATAGGCCGCCGTTCGTTTGGCGTCGGCCATAGCCTTGGCATCGCTGAAACGGGCCCAGGCTTCAGGATTGTCCGTGTCGTTCTCGATGATCCTGTAAGCCGCTTCTTCGAGCAGATCGGCCTCGCGGAACATCGCGGCATTCTCCGCCATCTCGTCATCCCACGAGCGGCCGAAACCGTATTTCAATGTGCGTTCTGTCATTTCACGTGATCCTCCTCCCAGACCAAAGGTACTGATTCTCGCCATTGCACCTTGGTCACGCCAAAGCGTTCCGCCATCGGTTTGGAGAAACGTTTCAACGGAGGTCGGCCGGGGCGGGGGATGGGCGCGATACCCGCGTCACAACTTGCCCATTGCCACGCTTCGGCATTGTTCATGGTTTTTGTGCGAATGACGAATGACCTGGGCTTCCCGTGAAGCAGGTAATCAATCACGTACAAATCCTCTCCGCTCATGCATTTCCTCCGGCTGTTAAGAAGAGGGATATCTGGCGAAATGAATAATTCAGAGAAATTGAAACGGGCGTGATGACCGGCTGATTGGGCGATTTGTAAATCTGTACGGCAGATCGATTCTGTACAACTTCGTCTGGAATTTTTGGCTGAACTTGCCGGCTGATAAGACAGGAACGCGCCCGCTACGACGCGTTATCAAGTGGGACGAGTCAGGAGTAGATGCACGAGCAGACAAAGTCCGCGTGAACCTCGGTGTCTTCAATCGCCGTAATAAGGCCTGAATGCATGGCTTCTTCAGGATTGATGATGCGCGGCGCTGCTGTCAGATATTTCTCTGTCTCCAGCGCATTTTTTCCGTTGCTCGTACGCTCGGCGACAATCTGGGCGTAGAGGTGCAAGTCGTAATCCAGGCTCATGGCGTATTCCGACATGCGCGAGTGATCGACCGAACCTTGCAGGTGCCAATGAAATGGGTGAAACAGAAACTTGCTGTGGGTACAGGCGGTGCGGCGCTGGCCGGCCAGAAAGACAATGTTGCCCATCGATTCGACCGTTCCCAAATTGTGGGTGTGTACCGGAATAGGCAGAGCCAACAGGAAGTTGTACATCGTGAAACCGTAACTGCATTCGCCGCCCATGGTGGCGATGTTGACGATCAGTCGCGGTGCATCTTCCTTTACGGCGAGCGAGGCTTTATCGATCAATTGGCCGCACGTCGAGGCATTGATCGGGCCGGTGAAGTTGATGACATGAACAGGCATGGCGATTCCCTCGGCTGGTCAGGACTCCTAAGCAATAGCTGTAATTTCTCTTGAATGAAACTGGGCAGGGGAGCTGTGCTCCCCTGCACCCGACGCATCAACTGTTGCGCCCGCCACCATGGCTGTTTTGACCACCTTTGTGTCCAGCTTCAGAGGCTTTTTCCCGATCGTTGGCAAAGTTGCCGCCGCTGCTCTGGCCGCCCTTGCTGCCAGCTTCGGACGCTCTGTCCCGATCGTTGGCAAAATTGCCACCGCTGTTCTGGCCGCCTTTACTGCCGATTTCCTGATAGAACTCTTTATCGTGCGAAGCCGAAGTGGCATCACCACCTTTCTTGCCTGCTTCGTTAACCGACATGCTGCCTTGTTGTTTATCTTGTGCCATTTCAAACTTCCTCATTTTCTCTATATAGGCACTCGGCGAATCAAGGATGCACACACTACGTGCCGTCGTTGTTCGCGAATGCTCATAAAGTTTACTGATGTCGTTTGCTTTAGTTGGTCTGGCTTGTCTTGTTACTACAAGTTGGACCTTTGTGCTAAGAGGAGCGCTCATAAGTCGGCGTTGTATCCGGTGTCCGGGAGTTTTCAGAATTTACTGCAAGTTCCCGGCGTTCATAACATTCCTGCTGAACACTTTCCCGGTGCCTTGGACTGATTTGCTGTCGTTCGACACAAGGTGACACCGACGGACTGTCCGACTTGGTCACGTGCGAACTGCGCGCTGCTTCGGGATACACTTCCGCTCCCTTGTTTCGTTGCACTTCGCCTCGTGCAAAAGCCGGTACCGTTCTCATGATTACGCTCCATCAGCTGATTTCAAAGGGCAGCGAGGCTGCCCTTGTACCGCTTGCTCAGGACTTGCGACCGCCGCCGTGGCTGTTCTGCCCGCCTTTGCGGCCAGCCTCGGATGCTTTTTCACGATCATTGGCAAAGTTGCCGCCCGACGACTGACCGCCTTTCTTGCCGGCTTCAGATGCCTTTTCACGATCGTTTGCGAAGTTACCTGGATTTTTATTTCCTGTGGTCATGATAGCTCTCCGATATCAATTAACGTTTCGCTAGTTATGTCCGTTGTCGCACCGGACATCTACTCCGATTACGAGCCGGCGAAAAATGTTTTGAAAATTTCTCCTCAGGCCGATGAACGGTTAATTTGTGATGAAACTTATACAGCCTGCTGTTTTCTGCGCCGCTTCGTATAACTTTTTAAGTTGCTGGTTGATGTGCAAAAGAGGTTGGAGCTTGTTACCGCTTCGCTTCGGAATTCTGACCGTTTGTCGGTGCGAAGTTGAACTGTAATCGGCTGAAACTAGAGTCTGTTAAGTGTATGTATATAACTATTCTGAGGACATTGAGATGACCAATCATCACAAGGATCAACCGTTCGCTGAAGACCCACAGAAAATCAAGGAAGCCGGCAAGAAAGGCGAGAGTTCAGTCAACGTGAAAGTCGATCGGGCAGAGAAGGCACGCGTCGGCGGGCAGCACAGCCATGGAGGTGGCCGTACCGGCAAGGGCGACTGAGTCGGTCGGAAAAGTACCAATCGGCGTCCTCTCTGCGCCGATGCAGAGAGGACTGCTACGTGGAGGCCTATCTGAATCGTGGCAACGGCCGGTCGATCGGTTTGAGCGTCGAGAGCGTATCGCGAATCAGCGGCGCATCCTTTTCAATGTCGTGCAGCCGGTCGCGAATGCGCAAAGCTGTCGGATGCCCGCCCTGATGATCGACCCAGTCGGCAATCTCTTTGCAGGCGGCTGCGAGGCGCGCCTGGCGGGCGTCGAGCAAGGTGAGGAGGGTGGTGATGGACTCTTTTTCGGACATGAAACACCTCCGTTCGCTGAAACGGCTGAGTTGCAACAAAAAGTCCGCGTTACGCGAACCTTCAGATCAACTATAGAAGACCTGCGTGATCGTGCAAAAAATACCCAGTTCAACTCGTCGGCCAAACCCGTGTAGGGGTGCGTTACGCTAGAGATCAAGACGCCTCGCTTACCTCACACATCCGCTCGAGAAACATCGCCAAGGCTACTTCCTCGGCGCGCAGGCCTTTGCGCACGCGCGGACGGGGCAGTTCGGCGAGGGCGCCGAGCATGAAATGTTCGACCACTGCGGGGTGGATGTAGCACTTGCGGCACACCGCCGGCGTGTTGCCCAGCTGTTTGGCGACGTTCTTCACCGCTTCGACCACATGGCGCTTGGCTTCGGTTTCCGACTCATGCTGCAACTCGCGCAGCACCGACAACGCCAGGGCGCTGCCGGCCCAGGTGCGGTAGTCCTTGGCGGTAAATTCAGCGCCGGTAAGCTTTTGCAGATAGGCGTTGACGTCGGAGGAGGTGACGGTGTGCCGTTCGCCATTTTCATCAAGATACTGAAACAGGTTTTGCCCGGGAATTTCCAGGCAGCGCTTGATGATTCGCGCCAGGCGGCGGTCCTTGACGGTGATCTGGTGTTCGATGCCGCTCTTGCCGCGGAACTGGAACAGGATCGCGCTGCCGTTGACCTCGACATGCCGACTGCGCAACGTGGTCAAACCGTAAGAGCGATTGTCCCGCGCGTATTGGGTATTGCCGACGCGGATCAGCGTGGCGTCGAGCAAGGTAATCACCGTGGCCATGACCTTGTCGCGGCTGAAGCCCGGCTCATCGAGCAGCGCCTCGAGCTTGCGCCGCAGTTTGGGCAGGGCCATGCCGAAGTCGCGCAGGCGCGAGTATTTGTCGGCGTCGCGCACTTCGCGCCAGCGCTCGTGATAACGGTACTGTTTACGCCCGCGCGCATCGCGGCCGGTGGCTTGCAGATGGCCGCACGGGTCGGCGCAGATCCACACATCGGTGTAGGCCGGTGGCACCGCGAGAGCATTGATGCGTTTGATTTCGTCCGGGTCGGTGATGCGCTGGCCCGACGGTTCGAAATAGACGAACTTGCCGCGCAGTTTTTTCCGGGTGATACCAGGCTGAGTGTCATCGACGTAATGCAGATCGGCGGGCAGAGCATCTGTCAGCACGGTATCGGGCATGGCGGTTTCCTTCGGTCATACGGCAGTCTGTAACTGATTGACCGCAGGCGCTGGCCGTCGTGCCGAATGATTTACGCGAGCACCGCCACCGCCTTGATCTGCGCCCACAGCCGCTGGCCCGGATGCACGCTCAGTTGATCACGCGAGAAGCGGGTGATCCGCGCCAGCAGCGGCGTGCCGCCGGCATCGAGGCGGATCAGCACATGGGCACTGTTGTCAGCGGCCTGTTCGCTGACGACCGTAACGGGCAGACGATTGAGAATGCTGCTGGCTGCATCATTGTTCAGCGCCAGGCTGATGTCGCGCGCGTGCACTTTGCAGCGCAGAGCCTGGCCCACGGCCATCGGCGCATGGGTGACGCGAATGTTCATTGCAGTGGCCGGCAGTTGCAGGCTGAGCAATTGATAGGTGGCGTCGTAGGCGCTGACCTGGCCTTCAATGATGACCCCGGCGTCATCGCCCAGCGCCAAGGGCAAATCCAGACGTGCGAGGGTCTCGCCGATCGGGCCGCTGGCGAGGGCTTTGCCATCACGGAGCAATACCAAATGATCGGCCAGACGCGCGACTTCGTCCTGGGCATGGCTGACGTATAGCAGCGGAATATCCAGTTCGTCGTGCAGGCGTTGCAGGTACGGCAAGATTTCGCTTTTGCGCCGGCTGTCGAGAGCCGCCAGCGGTTCGTCCATCAGCAACAGTTTCGGGCTGGTCAGCAGGGCGCGGGCGATGCCGACGCGCTGCCGTTCGCCGCCGGACAGATGCTGCGGCTGACGCTCGAGCAAATGGCTGATGCCGAGCAGTTCTGTGGCCTGGTTCATATCGACCCGGCGTTGCGACTTGGCGATGCGTTTGAGACCAAACTCCAGATTGGCCAGCACCGACAGATGCGCGAACAGGCTGGCTTCCTGAAACACATAGCCAAGCGCACGTTTATGCGGCGGGACGAAGATGCCCTTGGCACTGTCCTGCCAGATCTCGTCGTTGATCTGCACAAAACCCTGCTCGGCGCGCTCCAGCCCGGCGATGCAGCGCAGACAGGTGGTTTTGCCCGAGCCGGAATCACCAAACAGCGCGGTGACGCCGCGGCCCGGCACTTGCAGATCGATATCCAGTTCGAACCCCGGATAAGTGCGTTTCAGGCGTACATCAATCATCGATCAGCTCCAGCCTGCGCGGGTCTTGCGGCTGGAGTACAGCGCCAGCAACACCAGAAACGAAAACACCAGCATCGCCCCGGACAGCCAGTGCGCCTGGGCATATTCCAGCGCTTCGACGTGGTCGTAAATCTGCACCGAGACCACGCGGGTCTTGTCGGGAATGTTGCCGCCGATCATCAGCACCACGCCGAATTCACCCACGGTGTGGGCGAAGCCGAGAATCGCTGCGGTGATGAAGCCGGGGCGCGCCAGCGGCAGGATCACGCTGAAGAACGTGTCCCAGGGATTGGCGCGCAAGGTCGCCGCGACTTCGAGCGGGCGGATGCCAATTGCCGAGAAAGCGTTTTGCAGCGGTTGCACCACGAACGGCATGGAGTAGATCACCGAACCGATGACCAGCCCGGTGAAACTGAACGTCAACGTGCCCAGCCCCAGCCATTGAGTGAACTGACCGAGAAAACCGTGCGGCCCCAGCGCCAGTAGCAGGTAAAAACCGATCACCGTCGGCGGCAGCACCAGCGGCAGCGCAACGATCGCGCCGATCGGCCCGCGCAACCACGACGAGGTGCGCGACAGCCATAACGCGATCGGTGTGCCGATCACCAGCAGGATCGCAGTGGTCAGCGACGCCAGTTTCAGGGTCAGCCAGATCGCGGCGAAGTCGGCACTGGTCAGCGACATTTACAGTTCATACCCAAAGGATTTGATCACCGCAGCGGCTTTTGGGCCTTTGAGGTAATCGACCAGGGCCTTGGCAGCGGCGCTGTCCCGGCCCTTGTTCAAGATCACCGCGTCCTGTTTGATCGGATCATGCAGGCCAGCCGGAACTATCCATGCCGAACCGCTGCTGACCTTGCCGTCCTTGTAGATTTGCGACAGCGCTACAAAGCCCAGTTCGGCGTTGCCGGTGGAGACGAACTGGTAGGCCTGAGTGATGTTCTGGCCTTCGACGATTTTGCTTTTCGTGGCTTCGCTCAACTGGAGTTTTTCCAGCACCTGGGTGGCGGCCAGGCCGTACGGTGCGGCTTTCGGGTTGGCGATGGACAAGTGCTGGTATTGGTTGGTTTTCAGCACGTCACCCTGTGCATCGACATAACCTTCTTTTGCCGACCACAGCGCCAGGGTGCCAATGGCGTAGGTGAAGCGCGAACCTTTGACGGTTTCGCCTTCCTGCTCAAGCTTTGCCGGGGTCGCGTCGTCAGCAGCGAGAAACACTTCGAAGGGCGCGCCGTTTTTGATCTGGGTGTAGAACTGGCCGGTTGCACCATAGGCGGCGACCAGTTTGTGGCCGGTGTCTTTTTCGAAGTCGGCAGCGATGGCGTGGATTGGCGCGGTGAAATTGGCGGCGACCGCCACTTGCACTTCGTCAGCCTGCGCGGCGCCCATGCTGAACATTGCGAGGAGTAAAGCGAAGCAGGCAGGGGCGAGGCGTGTGGCAGCAAGTGTCATGTAAAGGCTCCGTGATCGGCGGTAAATGCTCGCTTTGGATAACGCCGATGCACGGGCGAAATCGCTGTATACGGAAATATATAGCGATACGTCGCCAAGTGGCGAGGGAATAAATCCGCTCGCCACGTAAATTTAGTGGCGGTTGAGTTTCGCCAAGGCGCCTTCGGCGAGTTGCCGGGTCAGTTCAGCGCTGCCGATATCCTTGCCGAGCGTGAGCGCCTGTCCGGCCCAGAGGTTGGCAAAGTCGGCGTCATCCTTGGCCCGCAGCGGCATCAGCGCACCGCCAGCCAAGGGGAAGGCCGGCGCCTGCGCTGACATCGGGCCGAGTTCACGCATCGCCCGATTGACAATGCCCCGTGCCGGGCGTCCGGTAAAAATGTTGGTGATGGCGGTCTGACTTTCCTTGGCGGTGCGCAGGGCCTTGTGGTGCGAGGCGCTGACTTTTGCTTCCGGCGTGAACAGGTACGCCGTGCCGACTTGCACCGCCGAGGCGCCGAGCATCAACGCCGCTGCAACACCCCGCGCATCGCTGATCGCGCCCGCCGCGATCACCGGCACTTTCACCGCGTCGACCACCTGCGGCACCAGGGCGAAGGTGCCGACCTGGGTGCTCAGATCATCGCTGAGAAACATCCCGCGATGCCCGCCCGCCTCATAACCCATGGCGATGATCGCATCGCAGCCGTGTTGCTCCAGCCAGATCGCTTCTTCGACCGTAGTCGCAGACGAAAGGATTTTCGCCCCGGTCGCCTTGACCCGATCAAGCAGATTTTTCTCCGGCAGCCCGAAATGAAAACTCACCACTTCGGGACGGAATTCTTCGAGCACGGCACACGCGGCCTCGTCGAAAGGAGCACGGTTGGACACCGGCGTCGGCGCCTCGAAATCGGCACCCAGTTCGCGGTAGTAAGGTTCGAGCAGATTTTTCCAGTCACGGGCCCGCTGTTCATCAGGCGCCGGTGGCTGGTGGCAGAAGAAATTGACGTTGAACGGCTTGGTGGTGTGCTGGCGAATCGTTTTCAGTTCTTCGCGCAGTTGCTCGATGCTCAGCATCGCTGCCGGCATTGAACCGAGGCCGCCGGCATTGCACACGGCAATCACCATCGAAGAGTTGGTCGCACCGGCCATCGGTCCCTGGATGATCGGCAGTTCGATCCCGAGAAGATCAAGGATGCGGGTGTCTGGCCACTGGCTCATATAGCAAATCTCCGAACGATGAAACGGGCAGGGACGGCACGCGGTTTTTAACAGCAAACCCGGATGCGGGGCCAGTCTGAAATTCTGAACATTACGTGCAGTTTTTCAGCGTCGGTGCAATCCGCCGCCACCGCCAAACGAACGGTTCATCATTTGTGAAGAATGGTTGAAGTTGTGCGTGCGCTGATTGCCGAGACTGCGTGCGGCGGATTCGCGGTTGAGGTTCTGCAGCTGCGCATTGTTGTTCGCGGGTCTGGTCCGGTTGGCACCGCTGCCGGCCACGGACTGCCAGCCGTTGTCGGTTTTCTTGTAGACGTTGCCGTCGCGCCCGGCATAAACGTTATCGCCGACCCGCGCAGCGCCGCCGTCGCGGCCATGAATGCCGCCGTATTGCGTGGTGTTGCCGGTATTGGGGTTGTAAACGGCGCCGCGATTGGCACTGACGTGAGTGCCGCTGCGAACGTTGCCAGCGCTAACCCGTTCTCCGGCGATGGCGCCGCCGTTCGGGCCGACTGCCACGCCGTTGCGCCCGGCAGCGTAGTTGCCGGTGTAGGCGTTGTGCACCGCGCCACGTTGCCCGGCGGCGGCAATGCCGGTACGCGAGTTGTACGAGGCGCCAACCTGGCCGGCCCAGCGATTGCCGGTCCATGCGTTGTAGCCGGCGCCATAACGGCTGACTGTCGCACGATCACCCCACTGATGATAAAGATTGCCGGTGGTTCCGGCCCAGCCACCCGGACCCCAGGCCACCGCGCCGCCGCGATAACCGTAGGCTGCGCCACCCCAGGCCAGCGGCGCCGGGTACAGACGCGGACCCCACGCGTAGCCCCAACCGTAATTTCCCCACCACGGATAGGCGCCCCAGCCCCAGCCCATGGCGACGGTGTTGCCGCCCCAGCTCCAGCCGAATCCGAAGCCGAAGGTCCAGCCAGTCCACGGCGTGTAACGAATCGCGACGCCGAAACCATAGGTCACCGGCGGCCCGTACCAGACGCTACCGACCCACGGCGTATACGGATAACCGGTGCCGTACACCACAACGCCAGTCGCCGGGTCCAGCGTCGAGCCTTGATAGCCCGGCGTGTAGCCGACCACCACGGTATCGCCGCTGGATTCGTAAACCTTCACGTACGTGAGGTAGTGCATCGGCGAGCTGGGCGGAATCGAATAAATCACCGCTGGCACTGAAGTGGCCACACTCCACGGCCCGTTCAGTGATGTGGCGCTGAACCAGATGCCGTTCTCCACCGCCCACCAACTGTCGTTGTCGACTCGAATAATCGGAGTGGCGCTGTTGACCACGTATTGCAGCGGCGTATTGCTGATCGCTTTGAGCTGCGGCTCGCCGTCAAATTGCGGTGTCGTCATCTTCACCGCGCTTTTCTTGATCGCCGAGGTCTGCGGGATGGTCGCCGCAATGGCCGCCTCCTGTGCCTGTGGCGTGCCGACTACCGAGGCCTTGACGTTCTCTTTGGCGCTGTCGTCAGGAATATTGGCAAAGTCGGCCGGCAGTTTGTCTGCCGGGACAAAGGTCCATGGCCCGCTCATGTCGCTGGCGCGGAACCAGCGCCCGGAGATCAGTACATAACTGTTCTGATCGCCGATTTCCTTGAAAATGTGCCCGGTGGTGTTGCTCACGTACAACAGGCTGGTGCCCTGAATCGGTTGCCATTGCGCGGCGCCGTCGGTCACCAACAGTTCCGTTGGCGTGGTGGCGATGAAGATTTTCGGCTGTGGCGGCTTGGCCAGGCTGGGAATCTTGTCCTTCGGGTCACTTTGCCCGGTGAGCAGGTCCACCTGGCGGCTCTTGATCGCCGCCTGTTTGGCTTTTTCCAGACTGGCCGGCGGCGCAGCGAGGCGCGTGTAATCACCGGCCAATGTATCGGCAACCATCCAGCCGTCAAATACATGCAGGTAGTGTTTGCCTTGGGCATCCTTGAGCAGCAGTGGGCGCGTGTTGATCACCCGTTGCAGCTCCGTTCCTTCAACCGGCCGATAGGCCGGCTCGCCGTCGATGTATACGAGAATTGCCGGGCTGTCCGAGCTGATAATGGTCGGCGGCGTGTTTTCCAAGGGCGCGCTGTCGGCTTTCAGTTCAGCGTTGAGCACCCCAACCGCTGCTTCCAGCTGATCCAGTGAAATGGTTTTCTTGCGGCTCTCGGCATCTTTTTCCAGAATGGCGAGCCATGTGTCGGCCTGTTTCGCGTCGGCGGGGAAATCGGCCTTGATGATTTTGTACTGATCGAGCGCGACCCAGCGGGTGGCTTTATCGACGAGGGTGTGAGCGCTGAACTGGACGATGCCGTAGGTGGACTTGCCATCGGCAGCCGTGGCTTCGACAGCCGCGCGGGCATTGAGCGTATAGCCGTCCCAGCTGTCGAGCTGCGGCTGATACACCGTCAGCTTGCTCTTGCCGCTGCTGATCACTTGCGGCCATGTCGGCTCGCTTGGCGCCGCATTCGGCTTTGCCGCTGGTGCGGCTGCCCAGGCATTGCCAAGTGTCAGCAGGCATAACATCAGCAGCGAGGGTAAAGCACTCAGGAAAGGCATCGTCAGCTCCATCGACACACCGGTTTGCAAGGCGCAACCGGGAAAACACAACCGTCGAAAAAGCATAGCCGCCCGCCGTGGATTTACCCGGTAGATCGAGCCGTTAGCGCAAAGTCGAGTGTGGCAATGTGTTGCGATGTGCTATTTCAAGGCATGCTTGTTTCAAATCATTTTCGAGAGGCCGTCATGTTCAACGCCATCCTGATCGACAAAGACGACAGCGGTTATCGCGCCAATCTGCAGCAAATCGATGAGCAGCAACTGCCCGAAGGCAATGTCAGCGTGAACGTCGCGTACAGCACGCTGAATTTCAAGGACGGCCTGGCGATTACCGGCAGCAGTCCGGTGGTACGCAAGTTTCCCATGGTGCCGGGGATCGATCTGGCGGGGACTGTCGAGTCCAGTTCCCATGCGGATTTCAAGGCGGGCGATCGGGTGCTGCTCAACGGTTGGGGCGTCGGTGAAAGCCACTGGGGCGGACTGGCGCAAAAGGCTCGGCTCAACGGTGACTGGCTGATTCCACTGCCCGAAGCTTTCACCCCGGCGCAAGCCATGGCCATCGGCACCGCCGGCTACACGGCGATGCTGTGCATTCTGGCGCTGGAGCGCCATGGCGTGACGCCGGATCACGGTGAAGTGCTGGTCACCGGCGCCAACGGCGGGGTCGGCAGCTTTGCCATCGCCTTGCTCAGCAAGTTGGGATACCGCGTGGTGGCATCCACCGGCCGCGTGTCCGAGCATGAATATCTGGAGCAATTGGGCGCTGCCGAAATCATCGATCGCGCCACCTTGTCCGAACCGGGCAAGCCATTGGCGAAGGAGCGTTGGGCGGCGGTGGTCGATTCGGTCGGCAGCCATACATTGGCCAACGCTTGCGCCAGCACGCGTTCGGAAGGCGTGGTTGCTGCATGCGGGTTGGCGCAAGGCATGGATTTCCCGGCCTCGGTAGCGCCGTTCATTCTGCGCGGCGTGACGCTGGCTGGAATCAACAGCGTGACCCAGCCCAAAGCACGCCGTATCGAGGCCTGGGACCGACTGGCCAGGGATCTGGATTTCTCTTTATTGCAACTGATCAGTCAAGAAATCAGTTTGAGCGAAGCCCTTGAGGCTGCGCCCAAACTGCTCGCCGGGAAACTGCGGGGCAGGGTGGTGGTCGACGTCAATCGTTGAGTTCACGCTCAAGCAGTTGGCGTTTGCGCTCGACGCCCCAGCGGTAGCCGGAAAGGTTGCCATCGCTGCGTACCACGCGGTGGCAGGGAATCGCCACCGCCAAGCGGTTGGCCCCGCAAGCCTGGGCCACGGCGCGCATCGAAGTCGGCGCGCCGATGCGTTGCGCGATTTCGGCATAACTGGCGGTGCTGCCTGCGGGAATCTCCCGCAGCGCCTGCCAGACGCGCTCCTGAAATGCGGTGCCGCGTATATCCAGCGGCAAGTTCAGGCCCGTCGCGGGCGCTTCGACAAAGCCGACGACGCTGGCGATCAACTGTTCAAATTCGCGGTCGGCGCCGATCAGGTTGGCCTTGCGAAACTGATCCTGCAGGTTGCAGACCAGTTGATGCGGATCGTCGCCGAGCAGAATCGCGCAGATCCCACGTTCGCTTTGCGCCACCAGAATCGCCCCAAGCGAGCATTGGCCAACGGCAAAGCGGATGTCGTTGTTCTGCCCGGCGGCGCGGTAGTCGGTGGGCTTCATGCCCAGCAGTTGATCGGCTGATTCGTAGAAACGGCTGTTGGAATTGAATCCGGCGTCATACAGCGCGTCGGTCACCGAGCCGCCGTCGGCCAGGCGCGCACGCAGCTTGCGTGAACGATGCGCCATGGCGTAAGCCTTGGGCGTCAGGCCTGTCGCAGCTTTGAATACTCGATGGAAATGAAAAGGGCTGAGGCCCGCGCTCGCCGCTAGGCTGTCGAGCGCGGGCAACGTCTCGGACGCTTCGATTTGCCGGCAGGCCGCTGCGATGATCGCCGCGTGCTGCGCGTCATTCTGGTCCTTGCTGGCGCGTTTGCTTGCCCGGTATCCCGCTGCTTCGGCCATTTCGGCGGTGTCGAAAAACTCGACATTCTGCGGTTTGGGCAGGCGCGCAAGGCTGCTCGGTCGGCAATAAACGCCGGTGGTTTTTACTGCGTAGACAAACTGCCCGTCCGCACGCGGATCGCGCGCCACCACGGCGGCCCAGCGTGGATCGTCTTCAGTTCTGATCGTCTTCGAAAGCGTGTCCATGAGAGGGAATCCGTTGACCTGTTTGAGTCAGGTTAACCAGCATCGTAACCCGCGACACTCCGCGCCTTGCGGTCAAACTTTTACTGATCGCCAGCAACGCGGAAGGTGATGTTGATGCGCCGTTCGCCCAAGAGCGGGTGCTGGCCGGGTTTGATTGGCAGCACGCCGTGATAGCGCAGACGGTCCACGCCGCCCCAGACCACCATGTCGCCATGCAGCAGCGGGATGCGCCGGGTTTTATCGCTGCGTTCGAAACCGCCGAACAGAAACATTGCCGGCAACCCCAGCGACAACGAAACGATGGGCGCGGCATAACCCTTTTCGTCCTTGTCCTGATGCAGCGACATCTTGGCGCCGGGGACGTATTGGTTGATCAGGCAGGAGTCGGCCTGAAAACCCGGGAAGCCGGCGCGTTTCGCCGCCTCGTGGGCCAAATCGGCAAACACCGCCGGCATCGATGGCCACGGCAAGCCGCTGAGTGGATCGACGCTGGAATAGCGGTAACCGCTGCGATCAGTGATCCAGCCCAACTGCCCGCAACTGCTGGTGCCGACCGACATGCTGAAACCGCCGGGCGTGACCATGTGGCGTAGCGGGGCGGCGGCAAGAATGGCTTCGAGCTCGGTCAGTAATTGCTCGACCTGCGGCAAGGCGAATCCGCGCAGCACCCACGATTGTTCGCCGATCTGCTCGGCGCGGGCTTGCTGTACGGGTTCGTTGTCGGCGAACAGGTCAAACGTGGTCGGTTGCATGATTCAGTTACAGCGCTTTGCTGACCTTGATGTCACTGAGCTCTTCGTCAGCGTGCATTTTCTTCAGCGCCGCTTTCGCTTCCTCGTCAGTGCCGGTTTCCAGCTCGGCGAATTCGAAACGCTGTTCACCGTCCAGTTTGTACTTGATCACGTATTTGGTTTTTTGCGCCACGGTCATGTTTCCCTTTCAGAATAGGCTGTGCGTCTCAGCTCAGTTTAGTGCTGGAGCGACGGATGATCTTGATCGAGTGGGTCAGCGTCGGCTTGCGAGTCACGCTGATTGCACGGCGGTTGACGGTGTCGATGGTGATGTTCCAGAAGCCGGTACTCGGTGCGGTGATGCGTGCCGGAAACGTGTCGAATGCGCCGCCGTGGTAGGTGTGACGGCCGCCGTTTTTGAAGCTGCGGAAGTTGGCGTCGTTCATCAAACGGATGTTGCACATCTGCGAGCACTGAATGACGACGATGTCGTCTTCGTTGAGGTGCTCGCGCTGGTGAATGAATTTCATGGGCGCCTCCAGAAGGGCTTTTTCTACTAAATCAAAACGATAGCTTGTCGATGGGCGCAGTTTATCAGCCCGCACGGGTTATTATCTGGCCGTCGGGCGTTGCTTTGACAAATTTTGAACAGAACTTCGCCACGGCAGGCGGGTTAAATGCACAAGGCCCCGGAGAAAAGCGGCATTTGTGCTGTCGGACGGTCTTTAACGGAGGATTCATATGAAGTGGGGTGTGGTGTGTGTGCCGTTGATTCTGGCGATGGCCGGTTGTGCAAATGTTTCCGAAATCAATGAAACGCTGCCAACCATGAGCGTGATTTCCGGCAAAAAGCCCCAGGAGTATGCGCAGTGTCTGACCGACAAGCTCGCTGACAGTCGTGGTGCGTTGCAAGTCCAGCCGCAGAAGGACGGTGTACGAGTCATCGTTCCCGGCAAACTTTCGTCAGGCCCGGCAGCCGTATTTGATATCGAAGATCGCGCCGGCGGCAGCAGCATCAAGTTGCATGAGCGCATGTCCAACGTGCCGGTTCGCCCTCGCGATGTGCAGAAAGCCGCGAACGCCTGTATTTCCGGCTGATAGACTAGCGCACATCAGCACCCGATGCCGTCACAGTCCTGCTGTGGCGGCATTGTCATTTATGGAGTCGCGATGAAGCGAGAGCATGTGCGGGAGCGCCACGCAGAGGGCCTTATCTCTGCCACCCATGTCATCCAGAACCCGGCGAATCCCGGTGAATGGATCGTGTTTTTCAAGAAGAGTGCAGGTCGCAGCTACTTTTTGGTGGATGACAATGATGAAGTTGAGTCCTTCAATCGCCTCGACGATCTGATCGAGGTCGTCCGTGGCCTCGGGATCAAGTTTGCCGAAATCCACATGTAAGGCTTACTTGCAGACGACCACGACGTTGCGGGTCTTGTAATTGCCAACGTCAACGCCGAGGGTTTTGTCATCTTCCTTGGGCGCCGGCGTGCCATCGGTGCCGACGATGCGATAACCGGTGCCAGCGCAGGAGGCATCGGCCTTTTCGTAGCACATGGCCCAGGAGTTGGCTTCGCCGGAACAATCGATGCTCAGGCCCTGTTCGCCATTGTTCAGATAGGTGGGCTGCGAGGTGGCACAGCCGCTCAGTACCAATACCGCGAAAAGCGGCTGCAGTTTGTTCAGGTTCATGGTTGCGTGGTCTTCAAGTGGGGGGACTGCATGCTCTGACAGCGCCGCGATGAAAAGGTTATAGCGATTGGCCACTTGTTTGCCAACAAGGCACAAAAAAGCCCTGCGTTCTGGCAGGGCTTGGCGCAAGTGCTGGCAGGATCAGTCCTGATCTTTGCCACGGCGCTTGGAAGAAGCAGGTGTATCGGTGAACACCGAGGCTACATCCGTCGCCATCTGCTCGCTGTCGAAAGGCCCGGCGATATGTTCGCCGTTGGTGGTGGTCAGCGTCCACTTGCCGTCTTTCTTGTCGATCACATACCCGTTGATGATTTTTACCGCAGCCATCTGGTCATTCTCGTTCGGTGGTTCAAAGGCGCCATGATAGCGGCAAATGCTCGCATTGGGGGCTGATAAGCGTATGGTGATCCTGTTTGCCCGGATCTTGAGCTACGCTGATTCCGCCGCTGAAATACCCGGATGGAACTATCCGCGCGAATATTTCTCTATGTTGGCATCGGTTAGCCAGCGCGGGGCATTGTAAGGCGCACGCCGCCTGATTAGACTGCCTCGAAACTCGTACACACAGCCTTTTCAAGGACTTATATGATCAAGAAATGCTTGTTTCCAGCAGCCGGTTACGGCACTCGCTTCCTCCCAGCGACCAAAGCCATGCCTAAAGAAATGCTGCCGGTGGTAAACAAGCCACTGATCCAGTACGGCGTTGAAGAAGCACTGGACGCGGGCCTGACTGAGATTTCCATCGTCACCGGCCGTGGCAAGCGTGCTCTGGAAGACCACTTCGACATCAGTTACGAGCTGGAAAACCAGATCAAGGGCACCGACAAGGAAAAGTACCTGGTCGGTATCCGCAAGCTGTTGGACGAGTGCTCGTTCTCCTACACCCGTCAGACCGAAATGAAAGGTCTGGGCCACGCAATCCTGACTGGCCGCCCGCTGATCGGTGACGAACCGTTCGCCGTGGTCCTGGCGGACGACCTGTGCGTCAACATCGACGGCGACGGCGTGCTGACCCAGATGGTCAAGCTGTACAAGCAGTTCCGCTGCTCGATCGTCGCTATCCAGGAAGTCGATCCGCAGGAAACCAACAAGTACGGCGTAATCGCTGGCGAAATGATCCGCGACGACATCTACCGTGTACACAGCATGGTCGAGAAGCCTAAGCCGGAAGACGCGCCGTCGAACCTGGCGATCATCGGTCGCTACATCCTGACCCCGGACATCTTCGACCTGATCGAACAGACCGAGCCAGGCAAGGGCGGCGAAATCCAGATCACCGACGCCCTGATGAAGCAGGCCCAGAACGGCTGCGTGATGGCCTACAAGTTCAAGGGCAAGCGTTTCGACTGCGGTGGCGCTGAAGGCTACATCGACGCGACCAACTTCTGCTTCGAAAACTTCTACAAGACTGGCAAAGCTTACTGATAGCGTTTGCCTCGTCTGCAAAAGAAAGCCACCTTCGGGTGGCTTTTTCATTTTCCGCCCTTATATGGATGGCAGTGCTTGCCCAATGGATGACTGCGGGTATGCTGATGGCCTGCCGAGGAGATAGAAATGGCCTACGATTTTGACCTTTATGTGATTGGTGCCGGTTCCGGCGGTGTGCGAGCTGCGCGGTTTGCCGCCGGCTTCGGGGCGAAAGTGGCGGTGGCCGAGAGCCGTTACCTGGGTGGCACCTGTGTCAACGTCGGTTGCGTGCCGAAAAAACTGCTGGTCTACGGCGCGCACTTTGCCGAGGACTTCGAGCAGGCGTCCGGTTTCGGCTGGAACCTGGGCGAGGCCAACTTCGACTGGGCCACGCTGATCGCCAACAAGGATCGCGAGATCAATCGCCTTAACGGCATTTATCGCAATCTGCTGGTCAACAGCGGCGTGACCCTGCACGAGGCGCACGCGAAAATCGTCGGGCCGCACGAGGTTGAGGTCAACGGCGAACGCTACACCGCCAAGAATATCCTGATCGCGACTGGCGGCTGGCCGCAGATTCCCGAAATTCCGGGGCACGAGCACGCGATCGGTTCGAACGAGGCGTTCTTCCTGAAAGAGTTGCCCAAGCGTGTGCTGGTGGTAGGCGGCGGTTATATCGCGGTCGAGTTCGCCGGGATTTTCCATGGCCTCGGTGCCAACACCACGCTGCTGTATCGCGGCGATCTGTTCCTGCGTGGTTTCGATGGGTCGGTGCGCAAGCACCTGCAAGAAGAATTGACCAAGCGCGGCCTTGACCTGCAATTCAATGCCGACATCGCTCGCATCGACAAGGAAGCTGACGGCAGCTTGAAGGCGACGCTCAAGGATGGTCGCGTACTCGAAGCCGACTGCGTGTTCTACGCCACCGGCCGGCGTCCGATGCTGGACAATCTGGGCCTGGAAAACACCGATGTGCAACTGGACGACAAAGGCTTCATCAAAGTCAACGACGAGTACCAAACCACCGAGCCGTCGATTCTGGCGCTGGGCGACGTCATTGGTCGCGTGCAGCTGACACCGGTCGCGCTAGCCGAAGGCATGGCCGTGGCGCGGCGTCTGTTCAAGCCGGAGCAATACCGCCCGGTGGACTACAAGATGATTCCGACCGCCGTGTTCAGCCTGCCGAACATCGGCACAGTCGGTTTGAGCGAAGAAGAAGCGCGCGATTGTGGTCACGAAGTGGTCATTTTCGAAAGTCGCTTCCGGCCGATGAAGCTGACCCTGACTGACTGTCAGGAGAAAACCCTGATGAAGCTGGTAGTCGACGCCAAGACCGACAAGGTGCTTGGCTGCCACATGGTCGGCCCGGACGCTGGCGAGATCGTGCAAGGTCTGGCGATTGCCTTGAAGGCGGGCGCGACCAAGCGCGACTTCGACGACACCATCGGGGTGCACCCGACGGCTGCCGAAGAGTTTGTGACCATGCGCACGCCGGTCAGCGCTTAAGCGTCCTTCGCTTTGGTCGAATCTGGCGCTGCCGCAACGGCAGCCGCCAGACGCTGGCTGTCTTCAAGGCTTGCCTGAACCTTGAGCAATTCCTTTTCCAGTGACTGATTGAGCTGCGTCTGCTCGTCGACGCTCTGTTTGAGCGCCTGGCTTTCCAGTGTCGCCACGCGCAGACGTTCCTGGAGGAGGGTGCGCTCGCTGTCCATGCGCGTGGCCTGCTCGAGCAACTGATCCTGACGCTGATTGCTGTGCTTGAGCTGATCCTGCACCAGGTTCAGCTCGCGCTGAGTGCCACGGTTTTCGGTGAGCAGGCGTTCGTTGTCACGGTGCAACTGTGTGATCTCATCCTGACGCACCAGCGCGCTCTGCTGGGCTTGGCGTAGCTCGGCCTGGATCTGCTGGATTTGCCCTTCGTGGCGGGCCTGTTCCTGCTCGCGCTGTTCCTTGGTGGCGTTACGGTAATGCTCCAGCGCATCGCGAGCGTGCAAGTGTTTTTCTTCCAGTGAGCGGATCTGCTCGTCCTTGTCCCGCAAGCGCAATTCAAAATCGGCCAGTGCCTGGTTGAGACCGGCATTGCGCGTCTGTTCGGTTTGCAGCATCGAGCGGGTGTTGCTCAGCGCCTCGGATTCGCGTTGCAGTGCGGCGCCTTGAATGTCGTGATCGTGCTCGAGTTTTTCCAGCGCCTGGCGAACCTGTTTCAGCTCGGTTTCCAGTGCTTCCCGTTGCTCCTCGAACTGTTCGCGGGCTTGCTCGATGGGCTCCTGCGCCTGTTCTTTCAGGCGCTGGGCGAGGCGAGAGACGAGGGCGGTCAGCTCATCATCGATCGGTTCTGCTGACGCTTCTGCTGGTTGTGTGCCGTCATCCAGTTCTTTCAGGTAGCGATGGATCGTGGTTTTCGAGCCGGTGTTGCCCATTTCGATGCGTACTGCATCGATGCTTGGGTGCTCGCCGCGAGACAGGATCGCTGTGCGCGCTATTTGCACCAGTGCTTTGGTAATGCCGCCACGGGCCATGTGAACTCCTACGGTTACGTACTGTGGTACATGCCACTAAAGTACGCAGTGTACCATGCTGAAAATATAGGTAAATATCTGAATTAAAACACGCGGGATATACTGGTATTACCCAATGTCAGGCGGCAAAATGCGCACCTGCATGTCTGAACCCGTACGCCAGCGAGAAAACTGCCCATGAGTGACATCGATCGATATCTGCAAGCCGCCACCCGGGACAACACTCGCCGCAGCTATCGCATGGCTATCGAGCATTTCGAGGTGACGTGGGGCGGATTTCTCCCGGCTACTGCCGACAGCGTTGCGCGCTATCTGGTGGAGCACGCCGGGGTTCTGTCGATCAACACCCTCAAATTGCGCCTGTCGGCGCTGGCGCAGTGGCACAACAGTCAGGGCTTTGCCGATCCGACCAAGGCGCCAGTAGTGCGCAAGGTGTTCAAGGGCATTCGCGCCTTGCACCCGGCGCAGGAAAAACAGGCTGAGCCGTTGCAACTGCAGGATTTGCAACGAGTGATCGATTGCTTGGAGCAGGAGGCGCAAACCGCCCGCCAGGATCAGGACCGCCCGACCTTGCTCAAGGCTTATCGGGATCGCGCGCTGATTCTGCTGGGCTTCTGGCGTGGCTTTCGCAGTGACGAGTTGTGCCGCCTGCAGATCGAGCATGTGCAGGCGAGTGCTGGCAAAGGAATCACTTTGTATCTGCCGCGCAGCAAGGGCGACCGGGAAAACCTCGGGCAGACCTACCAGACCCCAGCGCTATTGAAGCTCTGCCCGGTGCAGGCTTATATCGACTGGATCACCGAAGCCGCGCTGGTGCGCGGCGCGGTGTTCCGTAGCATTGATCGGTGGGGCAATCTGAGCGAGGAGGGCCTGCACGCCAACAGCATCATTCCGCTGCTGCGCCAGGCGTTGCAGCGCGCCGGGATTGCCGCCGCCAACTACACCAGCCATTCACTGCGGCGTGGCTTTGCCACATGGGCGCATCAAAGCGGCTGGGATCTGAAATCACTGATGAGTTACGTTGGCTGGAAGGACATGAAATCCGCCATGCGCTATGTTGAGGTCAGCCCATTCCAGGAAATGGCTCGGATTATGGATAAGCCGGATCAAGCGTAGAGATCGTTTTCTTCTATTAATACAGTCAGCTAATAGCGAAAACAAATCAGCAGCATCAGGTTTGCCAATGAGCCTTCCGTCGAGTGAGTGGGTAGGATTCACCCATCAACTTCATAACCCCTGACGGAGAGTCATCGATGCCTATCATCAACAGCCAAGTAAAACCGTTCAAAGCTACCGCGTTCAAAAACGGCGACTTCGTTCAAGTCTCGGATGCTGACTTGAAAGGCAAGTGGTCCGTAGTGTTCTTCTACCCAGCCGACTTCACCTTCGTTTGCCCAACCGAGCTGGAAGACCTGGCCGACAACTACGCTGAGTTCAAGAAGCTGGGCGTGGAAATCTACAGCGTTTCGACCGACACCCACTTTGCTCACGCTGCCTGGCACAACACTTCGCCAGCCATCGGCAAAATCGAATACACCATGATCGGCGACCCTACCCACGTCATCTCCCGCAACTTCGACGTGCTGATCGAAGAAGCTGGTCTGGCTGACCGTGGCACCTTCGTGATCAACCCTGAAGGCCAGATCAAAATCGTTGAACTGAACGATGGCGGCGTTGGCCGTGACGCTTCCGAGCTGCTGCGCAAGATCAAGGCTGCTCAGTACGTCGCTGCACACCCAGGCGAAGTTTGCCCGGCCAAGTGGAAAGAAGGCGAGGCCACTCTGGCTCCGTCGCTGGACCTGGTCGGCAAGATCTAAGTCTGTGACATGCAACGCAGGGCGGCACGCCGCACCTTCTTAAGTTAGCTGCACCGCCCAATAAAAATGCCCGGGCGAGATTCGCTCGGGCTTTTTTTCGCCACAAATAAAGGAAATCGCCCGTATGTTGGACGCCAATCTTAAAGCCCAGTTGAAATCGTACCTGGAACGGGTCACCCAACCGATCGAGATCGTTGCATCCCTCGACGACGGTGCGAAATCCCGTGAAATGCTGGACCTGCTGAAAGACGTTGCCAGTCTTTCGAGCCAAATTACCCTGATCGACAGCGGTGACGATGTTCGCAAGCCATCGTTCTCGATCAATCGCCCTGGAGCCGACATCAGCCTGCGTTTCGCCGGTATTCCAATGGGCCACGAATTCACCTCGCTGGTGCTGGCTCTGCTGCAAGTCGGTGGCCACCCGTCGAAGGCCAGCGTTGAAGTCATCGAGCAGATTCGCTCGCTCAAAGGCGAGTTCAGCTTCGAGACTTACTTCTCGCTGTCTTGCCAGAATTGCCCGGACGTCGTCCAGGCGCTGAACCTGATGGCCGTGCTCAACCCGAACATCCGCCACGTCGCTATCGACGGCGCGCTGTTCCAGGACGAAGTCAACGATCGCAAGATCATGGCCGTGCCGAGCATCTACCTCAACGGCGAAAACTTCGGCCAGGGCCGCATGGGCCTGGAGGAAATCCTCGCCAAACTCGACACCGGCGCCATCGTCCGTCAGGCCGAGAAGATCAGCGCCAAAGAAGCCTTTGACGTGCTGGTCGTCGGCGGTGGCCCGGCGGGTGCTTCGGCGGCTATTTATGCCGCACGTAAAGGCATCCGCACCGGTGTCGCGGCTGAGCGTTTCGGCGGTCAGGTGCTCGATACCATGGCCATCGAGAACTTCATTTCCGTGCAGGAAACCGAAGGGCCGAAACTGGCCACGGCGCTGGAAGAACACGTCAAGCAGTACGACGTCGACATCATGAACCTGCAACGCGCCGACAAGCTGATCCCGGGCAAGAATGGCGAGTTGCACGAAGTCCACTTCGCCAGTGGCGCAACTCTGAAAGCCAAAAGCGTGATCCTGGCGACCGGCGCACGCTGGCGCGAAATGAACGTTCCGGGCGAGCAGGAATACCGCAATAAAGGCGTGGCGTACTGCCCGCACTGCGACGGCCCGCTGTTCAAAGGCAAGCGCGTGGCGGTGATCGGCGGCGGTAACTCCGGCGTTGAAGCGGCTATCGATCTGGCCGGTATTGTGTCGCACGTAACGCTGCTGGAGTTCGACGTGCAACTGCGTGCCGATGCCGTGTTGCAGCGCAAGCTGCACAGCCTGCCGAACGTCACGGTGATCACCAGTGCGCAAACCACTGAAGTCACCGGCAATGGCGAGAAGGTCAACGGTCTGCGTTACAAGGATCGCACCACAGATGAGCTGCGCACGGTTGAGCTGGAAGGCATCTTCGTGCAGATCGGTCTGCTGCCGAACACCGATTGGCTGAAGGGCACCATCGAGCTGTCGCCGCGTGGCGAGATCATTGTCGATAATCGTGGCGAGACTTCGATCTCGGGGATCTTCGCAGCGGGTGACGTGACGACTGTGCCGTACAAGCAGATCGTGATCGCAGTGGGCGAGGGCGCCAAGGCTTCTCTGAGCGCGTTCGATCACTTGATCCGGACTTCGGCCCCGGCATAAGCCTCAGGCCTGAAATGAAAAAACCCATGAGCGATCATGGGTTTTTTTATGCCTGGCACAATCCATCTGCAGGAGTGAGCCTGCTCGCGAAAGCGGAGTGTCATTCATCGATGATGTTGACTGGCCGGACGCCTTCGCGAGCAGGCTCGCTCCCACAGTGGATTTATATCGTCAGTTACAGCGGCGCAGGCTGAATGATTTCAACCCAGTAACCATCCGGATCCTTGATAAACGCCAGGCTCTTCATCCGGCCATCGGTCAGACGCTTCTGGAAATCGCAACCCAGCTCTTCAAACCGTGCACACGCAGCGACGATGTCCGGCACCGAAATGCAGATGTGGCCGAAACCGCGCGGGTCGGTGTTGCCGTTGTGATAGGCGAAGTCGGCATCGTTTTCGGTGCCGTGGTTGTGGGTCAATTCCAGAATGCCTGGAATCGATTTCATCCATTCGGTACGCGCAGCGTCGTCGGACGGGATCTGTGATTTATCGACCAGCGCGAGGAAGTACAGGCTGAACTCGGCTTCCGGGAAATCACGCTTCTCGACAAGCGAGAAACCCAGTACGCGGGTGTAGAAATCCAGCGACTTGGTGATGTCCTTTACGCGCAGCATGGTGTGGTTGAACACGAAGTTGCGGGTTGCGCTGTCTGGTGTGGCAGTCACGCCGGGGAAAGTGTTCAGTTCGTTGAGGCTCATGGGCCCTCCAATAACAATGGGCGAGTGAATGGGCGCAATGATACGCATGCCGGCCGGCATCGCCAAATGCAAGGCGGGCTTGCCCTGCGCGAAAGCGGGGCTCAGACTTTGCTTTCTATCCATGAGTGCGTCCGGCAATGATCCGACTGTTGAAATCCGTGTTTGTTTTTTTTGCTTTGTCGTCAGCTGTGGTTTTCTCCGCGATGGCCGAACCAAGTATCACTTGGCCGACGGGCTGGGAGGTTGAAGCGTTGCCGGAAACCGCGCCGCCAGTCTCGCGGCAACGGGCGGTGAAGCTCGATGCTGATGGCAATCAGGTGATGGTGATGGAGTTGACGATGACGCAAGTGGAGGCGGGGCATCAGGTCAATTTGCAAGGCGTGCTGCTGGAAATGCGCAAATCGATCCAGAAGGATTTCTTCCGCAGTGGTTATCAGAGCGTCTGCAACAGAATTCATCCGGCTGCGCTCGGCTCATTGTCCGGGCTGGAGACGACCTGCACGGTCACCGAGAACGGTCGACACGTATTATCACAAACGTTGGTGGCAGCTGTGGAAACAGACAAGGCTTACGTACTTTCATATGCCGGGCAGGCCGAGGTTTATAAGGCGAGCGTCGACGATATAGAAGCGGCGCGCAACAGCCTGAAATTATAAACGTTCGTACTAACTCGCAGCAGTCCGCTTACCGGAAAGGATTAAGCACATAGTTTGATCAAGCGCTCGAGGTAACATCGCGCAGCAAAATGTTTAGCCTGATGATTCAGAAGCGTTACACAAATTTCCAACTTGTTCGATGAAAATCATTTCATTTGTTAGATATTGTCAATAAAAAAGCCCTGCATCAGGCAGGGCTTTTTGTTGGCGTCAGATTAACCGCGCAACCATGAATCCACGGTGGCTGCACCGTACTGCTCTTTCCAGGCTTTCAGACCGCGATGGTTGCCGCCCTTGGTTTCGATCAGCTCACCAGTGTGAGGGTTCTGATAAACCTTGACTACGCGGGCGCGGCGGGTCTTGGGCGCTGCGGACTGCTGCAGACCGGACTTTGCCGGGTTTGGATCAAGGATGGCGATGATGTCTTTCAGGCCTTTGCCATAGGTTTTCATCAGTCCCTGGAGCTTTTCTTCGAATTCGATTTCTTTCTTCAGCCCGGCATCGTTCTTCAGCGATTCCAGCTGTTTGAGCTGTTCCTGAAGGGCCTTTTCAGCTGCGCGAAATTCAGCGAGTCTGGACAATATCTTTACTCCAATAGTGTGTTTGGCTGATACCAACCGCAAACAAAGCTATAAGCCAAGAGCCTGGAAGCGACTCGGTGATAATTGGCTCACCTGCCAGTCTGGCTCAGGTTGAAAAAATTGTAGTAGTTAATGCGACAAGAGTAAATCCTGATGTTGTCGCCATGTAACAACAATGACTTTTTGTATCAATTTGGTGCGGTTGTTCGGCGGGCAGGGTCGGTGATTTAATGATGAGTTAATGCTTCGAGGAAATCAGCGCCAGGCATCGGTCTACCGTACAAATAGCCCTGCAAAAAGTTAACGTTATGCTCGGTCAGGTAATCAGCCTGGGCCTGAGTTTCGACACCTTCGGCAACAATGCCCAAGTCCAGTTTGGCCGACAGTTCAATGATGGAGTCGAGAATATGCCTCGATAACGCGTCTACACCGATCATGGCCACGAAGCTCTGATCGATCTTTAGAAAGTCGACGTTGAAGGTGCGCAGATAACCAAGGCTCGAGTGCCCGGTACCAAAGTCGTCGATCGCGATTTTTACTCCCAGTGCATGCAATTGCTCAAACAGCTTAAGCGTGATGTCGCTCGGCTCGATCAGTTCGCGCTCCGTCAATTCCAGCACCAGTTCGACGCTGCCGGGCGCAAACGCCGCCAAGAGATCACGACAATCTTCGACCAGCTCCAGATCCTGGCAGTGGCTGGCGCTGATGTTGATGCCGATATGGAAAGGCTTGGCGAAGTTCACAGAGTGCGGTCCCAGCAGGGCCGCAGTCTGTTGCATCAGCGCGCGGGTCATCGGCACGATCAGACCTGAGTGCTCGGCAAATGGTATGAACAGATCCGGGCGTACCAGCCCCTCTTTCGGGTGATTCCAGCGCATCAGCACTTCAGCGCCCGACCACTGCTTGCTATCACCGTGAACCACGGGCTGGAAGTAAGGAATGAATTCCCCGGCCTCAAGTGCGCGCATCATTTCGTGGCTGGGCGAGGTCGATCGCTTCTGAACGAAGTGGCCAATGGCACCGGAGATTGCACCGAAGAAAATCAACAGACTGAACAGCGGAGGATATTCAGCCGCCATGTAACGCCGGACTTCGCCCTGGGGGAAACCCGCCGACACTTTGAAACCGTAACGCTCGGATTCCAGCAGGCTGTGCGCGACCGGCGGGGCAGGCAGTGATCCCTGATGAACTTTGCCGTCGGCGGACAGCCAGTTATCGCCCACTTGCAACGTCAGTAATGTCTGGCGGCCGATCAGGCGCAGGATGTTGCTCAAGTGATAGCCATCCAGTGTGGTCAGCGCGCCACCACGACCGTCGCTGAGACGGTAGATCAACAATGCCGTATCGGGCGTCACCGGATTGCCGTTCATCAACCACAGTTTGCCTTGATGATAGTCCCCGGCATTGACGGCTTCCTGGAACGCCCCGAAGAGTGAGCTGCAGTAGAGATTGTTGTCCCAGACCAGATTGGTCGAGCGCACGAAGGGGCGGCGGGTCACTTGTTCGCGCAGGGCCAGTTTCACCTCTTCGCAATTTTTCCCGGCAAGCGGCAGCAGGACCCGAGCGGCTTCTGCCGTGTTATCGAGCATCAGATCGAACTGTCGCAGCGCCTGTTCGGCCGTCTCCCCGGCACTTTGCTGCAGTGTGCGTTCTGCCTGCATATAAAGAATCCCACTGCCCAGCACGATCGGCAGCAGACCGCTGAGCACAGTCACGGCGATTCGGGTGCTGCGTTTGCGGCGGGTTCGACGGGTCAGCGGCATGGACACATCCTGTGGTTTAGAAATCCGACCCGATAAACAATTGAGCCAGAGGGGAGAATAGATCGCAGATGGCTCTTGCGCCGTACGAAAAAAAGCGGATTTTATACAGAGGGCAGACAGGTCCCGTTACGCTGTGTAGAATCGATTTACGCATACAATAATAATCGTCTTCTGGCAGCAGAAGCCTCGCCCGCAAGAGCCTTGGGTCGACAATGAAGATATTCGGGTTCCAACTGATCTACGGAGACTTCCTCGCGCGCAGCGTGCGTGGCATCTCCTGTGCGCCTCCCTCTACATCACTTTCCTGACAAATAACCCTGGTTAATTGATAAGAAATGATGAGGCGTCACCATGGCAGATTTATACGAAAACCCAATGGGCCTGATGGGCTTTGAGTTCATCGAGTTCGCAGCGCCGACTCCCGGTACGCTGGAGCCGATCTTCGAGATCATGGGCTTCACCAAAGTCGCGACCCACCGTTCCAAGAACGTGCACCTCTATCGTCAGGGCGCGATCAATCTGATCCTCAATAACGAACCCAACAGCGTCGCCTCGTACTTCGCCGCCGAACACGGCCCGTCCGTTTGCGGCATGGCGTTTCGCGTCAAGGATTCGCAGAAGGCCTATTCCCGCGCACTCGAACTCGGCGCTCAGCCGATCCACATCGAAACCGGTCCGATGGAGCTTAACCTGCCGGCGATCAAAGGCATCGGCGGCGCGCCACTGTATCTGATCGACCGTTTCGGCGAAGGCAGCTCGATCTACGACATCGACTTCGTGTTCATTGAAGGTGTTGATCGCAACCCGGTTGGCGCTGGTCTGAAGATCATCGACCACCTGACCCACAACGTTTATCGCGGTCGCATGGCCTATTGGGCGAACTTCTACGAGAAGCTATTCAACTTCCGTGAAATCCGTTACTTCGACATCAAAGGCGAGTACACCGGTCTGACTTCGAAAGCCATGACCGCACCGGATGGCATGATCCGCATCCCGCTCAACGAGGAGTCGTCCAAGGGCGCCGGGCAGATCGAAGAGTTCCTGATGCAGTTCAACGGCGAAGGCATCCAGCACGTTGCGTTCCTCACCGACGACCTGATCAAGACCTGGGATCAGTTGAAGAAAATCGGCATGCGCTTCATGACCGCGCCGCCGGATACCTACTACGAAATGCTTGAAGGTCGCCTGCCGAACCACGGCGAGCCGGTCGATCAGCTGCAATCGCGCGGCATTCTGCTCGACGGTGCCTCGGAGCAGGGCGACAAGCGTCTGCTGCTGCAGATCTTCTCGGAAACCCTGATGGGGCCGGTGTTCTTCGAATTCATCCAGCGCAAGGGTGACGACGGTTTCGGCGAGGGCAACTTCAAGGCTCTGTTCGAATCGATCGAGCGTGACCAGGTGCGTCGTGGTGTGTTGACCACCGAGTAATCTCAAATGAAAAAATCCCGGCCTGCAGAAATGCAGGGCCGGGATTTTTTAAGATCAAAAGATCGCAGCCTTCGGCAGCTCCTACATTTGGAATGCATTTTTCCTGTAGGAGCTGCCGAAGGCTGCGATCTTTTGCTTTTAAGAGCGTCGTTGGCGCGTCAAATGCTTGAAGCCTTCGAACACCAGCACCACAACTGCCAGCCAGATCGGGATGTAAGTCAGCCACTCGCCCGACTTGATGCTTTCTCCCAGCAACAACGCCACCGCAAGCAACAACACCGGTTCAACATAACTCAACAAACCAAACAGACTGAACGGCAGCAAGCGGCTGGCGATGATGTACACCACCAGCGCGGACGCACTGATCAGGCCGAGCAGCGGAATCAGCCACATCAGTCCTGGATGTTGATCGAACACGGCCAGGCCCTGTTCGCCGCCCTGCACAAACCAGTAAGCGACCGGCAGCATCAGGGTCATGTCGACCCACAGGCCACCGAGGTTGTCGGTTTTCAGGTATTTGCGCAGTACGAAGTACAGCGGATAACCGACCACGACCACCAGCGTCGCCCAGGAAAAACCACCCACCTGATACAACTCGTTCAACACGCCGAGGCTGGCGAAAAATACGGCGATTTTCTGCAGGTAAGACAGGCTCTCGCCATAGGCAATCCGCCCGGTCAGCACCATCGCCAGCGGCAACAAGAAATAACCCAGCGATACATCCAGGCTGTAGTCATTGAGCGGTGCCCACATGAACAGCCACAGCTGAACGCCGAGGAGGGCGGAAGAGACCAGCAGCCCGGCAATCAGCTTCGGCCTGGCTGCCATCAATCGGAACAGCTCCAGCACCCGCCGCCATTCCCCGGAAACCAGCATGAACACGGTCATGCACGGCACGGTCAGGAGCATGCGCCAGCCGAAGATTTCCACGCCGCTCAGAGGCGTCAGCAGCGACGTGTAGTAATACATGACGGCAAACAGCACCGAGGCTGAAACCGATAGAGCGATACCTTTAGACAAACTGTCCTCGCGACGTGATGGTTGAACGGGGCGCGCAGGATACGTGGTTTTTGTGCTGAATATTGAGCGGATGCTCATTATTTCCCACATCCAGGAGCCACAAATCCTGTGGGAGCGAGCCTGCTCGCGAAGAGGCCGGCAGAGTCAGCATAGATGTTGCGTCGGCTGGCGCTATGCATGATTGCATCGCTTAAACGCAAAAGATCGCAACCTTCCGCAGTTCCTACAGGGAACGCATTCCACAGTAGCTGCCGAAGGCTGCGATCTTTTGATCTGTGCTTCTGATTAAGCCCGCAACGTCCGCGTCATCCGCAACGCCAGCAGACTCCCGCCAACGATCACCGCCGCCAGCACATACAACGCCGCATCCGTCGAGCCAGTGCTGTCCTTGACCCAGCCCACCAGGTACGGGCTGAGGAACCCGGCCATCTGCCCCATCGAGTTGATCAACGCCAGACCGCCAGCCGCCGCGCCCGCGCTCAGCATGGCGGTCGGCACCGGCCAGAACATCGGCAGACCGGTCAGTGCGCCCATGGTCGCGATGGTCAGGCCGAGAATCGCAATCGCCGGATTCGCTGCGAAATTCACTGCGATCACCAGACCGACAGCGCCCATCAGCATCGGCACCACCAAGTGCCAGCGGCGCTCCTTGCGCAAGTCCGCCGAGCGGCCGACGACCAGCATGAACACCGCCGCGAGCAGGTACGGAATCGCACTCAGCCAGCCGATCACCAGGTTGTCGCTGAAGCCGAGGTTCTTGATGATCGACGGCAGCCAGAAGTTGATCGCGTAGACGCCGCTCTGGATGCAGAAATAGATCAGGCCGAAGGCCCAGATCGCAGGATTCTTGAACACCGCAAGCAGCGAGTCGGTGGCGGTTTTCGGTTTGTTGGCGAGGTCTTCGGCGTGGTCGGCTTCGAGCACCGAACGTTCGTGGGCGGTCAGCCATTTGGCGTTGGCAAAGCTGTCGCTCAACAGGAAATATGCCAGCGCACCAAGGATCACGGTCGGAATGCCTTGCAGCAGGAACATCCACTGCCAACCGGCCAGGCCACCTTGGCCGGCGGCGAAGTGGTTAAGGATCCAGCCGGAAAACGGGCTGCCGAGCAGCCCGGAGACGGGGATCGCCGACATGAACAACGCCATGATCCGGCCACGGCGGAAGGTCGGGAACCACTGCGAGAGATACAGCACGACGCCCGGGAAGAAACCCGCCTCAGCCGCACCGGTGAAAAAGCGCAGGGTGTAGAACTCGGTCGGGGTGGTGACGAACAACAGGCAGGTCGACAGCGTGCCCCAGGTGATCATCATCAAGGCAATCCAGCGCCGAGGACCGAAGCGGGTCAGTGCGAGGTTGCTCGGCACGCCGCACAGCACGTAACCGATGAAGAAAATGCCGGCGCCGAGGCCATATACGGTTTCGCTGAATTTCAGTGCGTCGAGCATCTGCAGTTTGGCGAAGCCGACGTTGACCCGGTCGAGGTAGTTGAACAGGTAGCAGATGAAAATGAAGGGAATCAAACGCAGGGTGATGCGTTTGTAGACGGCGTTTTTACCGTCGTCGATGGTCTGGGTAGCTGCGGCGCTCTGCGACATAGCGGCTCTCTCTTTATTATGATTTTTTGCGATGCAAAGGGTAACGTTGATCGCCCTGAGAGTCTCGGCCACCTTTGGCCGGATTGTCTTTGTGCCTGAGCACAGGGTTTGCCGCCAGACCCTGTGCGGCTGAACAACCGTCCGTGCCTGAAATGAAGGATTGCCGCCGCTATGTTCGAACTCGATCACGACCTTGCCCAGGACATCGTCGACCGGGCCATGGCCATTTTGCCGTACAACGTCAATGTCATGGACAGTCAGGGCCTGATCCTCGGCAGCGGTGAACCGGAGCGCATCAACACCCGGCATGAAGGCGCGCAACTGGTGCTGGCCAACGGGCGCGTGGTGGAAATCGATGCGCAAACGGCGGTGCACCTCAAAGGCGTGCAACCGGGCATCAACCTGCCGCTGTTGCTCGATCAGCGCTTGATCGGCGTGCTTGGCATCACTGGCGAGCCGGAGCAATTGCGCACCTACGCCGAGCTGGTGCGCATGACCGCCGAAATGCTCGTCGGCCAGCGCAACCAGCAGGCCGAGCAGCAGTGGCGACGGCAGCGCTGCGATGATCTGCTGGCGTTGCTGTTGAGCGAGGCGGGGGATTCGCCGCGTCTGGTCGATGAGGCGCAACAGTTGGGACTCAAGCCGCAACTGACGCGGGTGCCGTATCTGTTTGAACTGGGGCTTGAGCACGGGCCGGGGCAAACCGTCGAGGCACTGAGTGCGTGGCTGACCTCGCGGTATCCGGACAGTTGGTGCGTGAGTTCGGCGAAGTCGTCGCTGTTGTGGTGTCGCCCGGCGAGCCAGAACGTCGAGCACGATCGCCTGCTGGAAAAACTCGATGGCCTCGGCTGGAAGATTCTGCGCATCGCCGTCGGCGGGCAGGCGGATGGTCTGGCCGGGTTGCGTCGCTGTTATCGACGGGTCGGCGACTTGCTGGCGTATGGTCGTGACGTGCTGCCGAGCTCGCGGCTGCTGACGCTCAATCGTTATCGCTTGCCGGTCATGCTATGGCGACATCGCAACGATGATGCGCTGGACGAACTGCTCAAGCCGCTGCGCAAGGTTATCGCCAAGGACAGCAACGGCCAGTTGCTGGCGACGCTACGTAGTTGGTGCGAGCACGACGGGCAGAGCCAGGCCTGTGCCGAAGCGCTGGGTATCCATCGCAACAGCCTGCGTTATCGCATGGAGCGGATTGCCGAGTTGAGCGGGGTTGATCCGTTGAAGCTGGACGGGATGCTGGCGTTGTATCTGGGGGTGCAGTTGCTGCCGCAGACTGATCCGAATTGATCGGTGTATTTCGGGGCCTCTTCGCGAGCAGGCTCGCTCCCACAGTGGCATGCATTTCAAAATGTGGGAGCGAGCCTGCTCGCGAAGGGGCCGGAACATCCAACGCAAGTCTTTTGTGGAAATGAACAATAAACGCCGACGCCACTTGTGCACCCGACCGGCGTCAAGGCGCAGGCCGACTGGCAGCATGAATGCCACTGCAACCGGAGAATTCCCATGAAGATCGTCATCGCCCCCGACTCGTTCAAGGACAGCCTGAGTGCCCAAGGCGTTGCCGAAGCCATCGCCCTCGGACTGGCGCAGGTCTGGCCGCAGGCGACGCTGATCAAATGCCCGATGGCCGATGGCGGCGAAGGCACGGTCGAGTCGATTCTTGCAGCCTGCGAAGGTGAGTTACGCCGCACCCGCGTGCGCGGTCCACTGGGCGCGCCGGTCGATGCTGCTTGGGGTTGGCTGCCGCACAACCACACCGCGATCATCGAAATGGCCGAGGCCAGCGGTCTGCAACTGGTCCCGCCGGGACATCGCGATGCCTGCATCAGCAGCACGTTTGGCACGGGTGAATTGATTCGTGCAGCGCTGGATGCTGGCGCGCAACGAGTGATCCTGGCGATCGGCGGCAGCGCGACCAATGACGGCGGTGCGGGTGCGATGCAGGCGTTGGGCGTGAAGTTGCTGGATGCGCAGAATCAGTCGCTGGTGCCCGGCGGCCTGGCCTTGGCGCAACTGGCGCGATTGGACCTGAGTGGGCTCGATCGACGTCTGGCCGATGTGCGTTTCGACATCGCCGCCGACGTCAACAATCCGCTCTGCGGCCCTCATGGTGCTTCGGCCATTTTTGGCCCGCAGAAGGGCGCATCGCCCGCGCAGGTTGAGCAGCTCGATCAGGCGCTTGGGCACTTCGCCGAGCTTTGCGCGCAAGCATTGGGCAAGGACGTGCGCGATCAACCGGGCAGCGGCGCGGCGGGTGGTCTGGGGTTTGCCGCCAAGGCTTTTCTCGGCGCGCAGTTTCAGGCGGGCGTCGAGGTGGTAGCGGAACTGGTCGGGCTCGCTGAGGCGGTCAAAGGTGCGGATCTGGTGATTACCGGAGAAGGCCGCTTCGATGCGCAAACCCTGCGCGGCAAAACACCGTTCGGGGTGGCGCGAATTGCCAAACAATACGCCGTGCCGGTGATCGTGATTGCCGGAACCTTGGGCGAGGGCTATCAGGAACTCTACCAACACGGCATCGACGCCGCGTTCGCCGTGACCAGCGGACCGATGACATTGGAACAGGCCTGCGCCGAAGCCCCGCGCCTGCTGCGTGAACGCGCCACCGATATTGCTCGGGTCTGGCAACTCGCTACCAAACGCTGAACCGCTTGCCTTTGGTAGGAGCTGTCGAGTGCAACGAGGCTGCGATCTTTTGACTTTTAAAAGCAGGATCAGAAGATCGCAGCCTCGTTGCACTCGACAGCTCCTACCAAGGGCAGCGGAGCAGTGTTTGATTGTTGTCACGTCCCGAAAAATATTTACCGCAGACCCGAAACCTTCCTCAAGCCTGGCCGATACAACGGTCAGGCGCACACAAAACCACAATTCAGTGCCGCCGGACTGTCGCCCGCTATGGGCCAGTGCTCACGGCATGGACGCTCGTAGTTTCTTTCTTTCGAGAGTCCGACCATGTCCCTGCGTAACCTGAATATCGCGCCCCGTGCTTTCCTCGGTTTTGCCTTTATCGCCTTGCTGGTGATTGTCCTCGGCGTGTTCGCCGTCAGCCGCATGACGGTCATTCGTCAGGCGTCGGTCGACATGGACACCAACCAATTGCCTAGCGTGACCCACCTCAGTGTGGTCACGGAAAACGTCCTGCGCATGCGCATTCTCTCGTTCCGTGTGCTGGTCAATCGCGAACCGGCCAGCCTGCAAGAGGCAGAAACCCGCATCGCGGTGCTGGTCGACAAGGTGCGCAAAGCGCAGGCCAGCTACGCTGCGTTGCCGGCAGGTCCTGAAGAGCACGCTGTTTTCCAGACGTTTTCGACGACGCTCGATAATTACCTGCAAGCGCAGAATCAGATGATTGAGCTATCGCGCAAGGGCGATCTGGAAGCGATGCGTGCGTTGATCAACACGCGCATCAAGGAAGGCACCGATCAGATGGGCGAGCAGCTCAACAAGCTGATCGGCATGAATACCGCCGGGGCCAGAGCGGCTGCCACCAAGGCCGGTGAAAACTATGACAGCGCCATCACCGGGATCATCATCGTCGCCGTGATTGCGGCGCTGGCCACCGTGTTGCTCGCCTGGTTGCTGACCCGCAGCATCGTCACGCCGCTCAACCGCGCCGTGCTCGCTGCGCAAACCATTGCCGACGGTGACCTCAGCAAAGCCATCGAAGTCGACGGCAAGGACGAACCGGCGCGCTTGCTTGAAGCCTTGGCAGCGATGCAGTCCAACCTGCGCAAAACCATCGAGCAGATCGCCGGTTCCGCCACGCAACTGGGCGCCGCTGCCGAAGAACTCAGCGCCGTCACTGAAGAAGCGTCGCGCGGGCTGCAGCAGCAGAACAACGAAATCGAGCAGGCCGCCACCGCCGTCAATGAGATGACCGCTGCGGTGGAAGAAGTGGCGCGCAATGCCGTTTCGACTTCCGAGGCGTCCAACCAGTCGACCCACGCCGCCCGCGAAGGTCGCGATCAGGTGGTGAAAACCGTCGACGCGATCCAGACCATGACTCACGACGTGCAAAACACCGCGCAGATGATCGAAGGCCTCGCCGCGCAAGGTCGTGACATCGGCAAGGTGCTGGATGTAATTCGGGCCATCGCCGAGCAGACCAACCTCTTGGCGCTCAACGCTGCGATTGAAGCGGCGCGTGCCGGCGAGGCTGGTCGTGGTTTTGCCGTGGTGGCTGACGAAGTGCGCGCCTTGGCGCATCGCACCGCGCAGTCGACTCAGGAAATCGAAAAAATGGTCGCCGGCATTCAAAACGGTACCGGTGAAGCGGTTTCGTCGATGCAGCAAAGCAATCAGCGCACTCAGTCCACGCTGGAAATGGCCCGCGCGGCCGGCGTGGCGCTGGAGCAGATCACCCAATCTATTCACCAGATCAACGAACGCAACCTGGTTATCGCCAGCGCGTCGGAAGAGCAGGCGCAAGTCTCCCGCGAGGTCGATCGCAACCTGGTCAACATCCGCGACCTCGCCACGCAATCGGCCGCCGGCGCCAACCAGACCAGCGCCGCGACCCACGAACTGTCGCGGCTGGCGGTGGATTTGAACGCCATGGTGGCGCGTTTCGTGATTTGAGATACGGTGAAGGCTGGAAACCGCGCTAACAGGAGACGTACATGCGCTATTCAGCCTTGACCCAACGAATCGCCGGGGAGGGTGCCGCTGCCTGGCAGATTCACGACCGAGCGCTGGAACTGCGCGCCGAAGGCGTCGATGTTTTGTTGTTGAGCGTCGGCGATCCGGATTTCGATACGCCGTTGCCGATCGTCCATGGCGCGATCGATAGCCTGTTGGCCGGCGACACCCATTACGCCGACGTGCGAGGTCGGTTCGAGCTGCGCAGGCTGATTGCCGAGCGTCATCGCCAGCGCAGTGGTCAACGGGTTGATCCTGATCAGGTGATTGTCCTGCCCGGCGCGCAATGCGCGGTGTACTCGGTGGCGCAGTGTCTGCTCGATCCGGGTGACGAAGTGATCGTCGCCGAGCCGATGTACGTTACTTACGAAGGTGTGTTTGGCGCCTGCGGTGCCAAGGTAATTGCGGTGCCGGTGCGCCCGGAGAACGGTTTTCGTGTCGACCCAGCGGATGTTGCGGCGCGTATCACCCCGAGAACCCGCGCCATGTTGCTCAACAGCCCGAACAATCCCAGCGGCGCGAGTTTGTCTTTGCTGATCTGGCAGGAACTGGCGGCGCTGTGCATTCGCCATGACCTGTGGTTGATCAGCGATGAGGTATACAGCGAGCTGTTATATGAAGGCGAGCACATCAGCCCGGCGAGCCTGCCGGGCATGGCCGAGCGCACCGCGACGATCAACAGTCTGTCGAAATCCCATGCGATGACCGGTTGGCGCATCGGCTGGATGATCGGCCCGAAACCCTTGGCTGAACATCTGGTGAACCTGTCACTGAGCATGCTGTTCGGTCTCCCGGATTTCGTACAGAAAGCCGCGCAAGTGGCGCTGCAAAGCGATCTGCCGGAAGTCGCGCAGATGCGCGAGGAGTATCGCTTGCGCCGCGATCTGGTCTGCGAACGTTTGTACGGTTGCCCTGGGTTGCAGCCGATTTGCCCGGATGGCGGCATGTTTGTGATGGTCGATGTGCGCCAGACTGGGCTTGGCGCTCAGGCGTTTGCCAAGCGCTTGCTGGAAGGTTATGGCGTCTCTGTGCTGGCCGGCGAAGCGTTCGGGCCGAGCGCGGCGGGGCATATTCGCATCGGTCTGGTGGTGGATCGGGTCAAACTGGCGGATGCCTGCGCGCGGATTGCGTTGTGTGCGGTGCAGCTGTTGCAGGCGCGCAGTGCCTGAGGGTCTTGCATTGCCTGCCCCGGCGCCTTGCTGATAGTTCCCACGCTCCGCGTGGGAATGCCTCCAGGGACGCTCCGCGTTCCAGCTTTCGGAAGGGACGCGGAGCGTCCCGGGCTGCATTCCCACGCTGAGCGTGGGAACGATCAGTACGCAGAGCGTGGGAACGATCAGTTTAGAGGATTCACCAGATTCGCCGGCCGCTGCCCATTCAACGCCGCCAACAGATTCTCCACCGCACAGCGCGCCATTGCTTCACGCGTCTCATGGGTCGCCGAGCCCATGTGCGGCGTCGCCACCACATTGCTCAACTGCAACAACGGCGAGTCATGATTCAACGGCTCGCGCTCGAACACATCCAGGCCCGCCGCGCGAATGCGCTTGCTGCGCAACGCCTCGATCATCGCCGCCTCATCGACCACCTTGCCCCGCGAGATATTGATGAAGATGCTCTCCGGCCGCATCAGCGCAAATTGTTCCGCGCCGATCAAACGTTCGGTCTGCGCCGTCAGAGGCAAAGTCAGGCAAATGAAATCGGCCTGCTGGAGCAACTCGTCGAGGCTGCGATATTGCGCAGCGAACCGCTCCTCGACCGCCGGCTTGCGCGACTGACTGTGGTAGATCACCGGCATGCCGAAACCGAAATGCCCGCGCTGGGCCAGGGCCTCGCCGATGCGGCCCATGCCGATGATGCCCAGCGTCTTGCCATGCACATCGGTGCCGAAATGCGCCGGGCCGATGTTGCGGCTCCACTGCCCGCCACGGACCATGTTCGCCAGTTCAACCACACGCCGCGCGGCAGCGAGGATCAGGGCGAAACCGGTGTCGGCGGTGGTTTCGGTGAGCACGTCGGGAGTGTTGGTCAGCAGAATCTTGCGCCGGTTCAGATACTCGATGTCGTAGTTGTCGACACCCACCGAGACGCTGGCAATCGCCTCCAGCTGCGGCGCCAGATCCAGCAACGCCGCATTCAGTTTCAGGCTGGCGCCGAGCAAGCCGTGGGCGCGGGGCAGGGCATCGCGCAACTGCATGAGGCCATCGGCGTCGAGGCTTTCGATCAGCGTTACGTCAAACTGCTCTTGCAAGCGCGCCATCAGCGCGGGCGAAAGTTTCTTGTACAGCAAGACCTGTTTTTTCATGGCAAAAAATCCTTTCAGGAATGCGCCGGCACACGCGGTGTGGCGGCGGCTTTGGCGACGACGCGATCACTGGCGCCGGGCTTGAGGAAAATGGTCAACACCACCGACAGCAGCAGCGCGCCGCTCATCAATAAATAGGAAGCGCCGGGCGAGCCGGTGGAGCTGTTCAGGTAGCCGACCAGATACGAACCGCCGAACGAGCCGAGCGCGCCCATGCTGTTGATCAGCGCCATGGCGCCACCGGCAACGTTGGCCGGCAGGATCTCGGGAACGATGGCGAAAAACGGCCCATACGGCGCGTACATGCAGGCGCCGGCAATCACCAGCAGCGTGTACGACCACCAGAAATGTTCGGCGCCCAAGGCATACGAGCCATAAAACGCAATCGAAGCGATCAGCAGCGGCGGCCAGACGAAGCGTTTGCGCTTCTGCAATTTGTCCGAACCCCACGACACCGCGAGCATGCCCAGCACCGCCGCCAGATAGGGCAGCGACGAGAGCCAGCCAGCCTCGATCATGTCCATTTGCGCGCCTGCCTTGAGGATCGATGGCAGCCACAAAACGAATCCGTAGACGCCGATGCTCCAGCAGAAAAACTGCAGCGCCAGGATGATCACCTTCGGCGAACGGAAAGCCTCGGCGTAGTTCTTCACAGCTTTGATGCCGACCTGCTCTGCGGCGAGGGCGCTTTCCAGATCGTGTTTTTCCTGCTCATTGAGCCACTTGGCCTGGGCCGGACGATCATCGGCCAGACGCCACCAGATAAACGCCCACAACACCGCCGGCAGACCTTCGATGATGAACATCCAGCGCCAGCTGAAATGCTGCACCAGATAGCCCGACACCACCGACATCCACAGCATCGTCACCGGGTTGCCAAGGATCAGAAATGTGTTGGCCCGCGAGCGCTCGGCACGGGTGAACCAGTGGCAGAGATAGACCAGCATCGCCGGCATCACCGCCGCTTCGACTACGCCGAGCATGAAGCGAATGACGATCAGCCAATAGGCGTTGGATACCACGCCAGTCAGCGTGGCGAGCCCGCCCCAGAGAATCAGGCTGACGAAAATCAGCTTCTTCACGCTGTGCTTTTGCGCGTAGATCGCGCCGGGAACCTGGAAGAAAAAGTAGCCGAGAAAGAACAGCGCGCCGAGCAGCGAGGACAGGCCCGGGGTGATCATCAGGTCTTCGGCCATGCCCGACGCGGCGGCGAAACCGTAGTTGGCGCGATCGAGATAGGCCAGGCTGTAAGTGATGAACACAATCGGCATGATGTACCACCAGCGGCGGGTGGCGAGGGTTGCGGTTTTCATCGGTGTGACTCCTGAGCTTGTTGTTTTTGTCGCAGCAGGTTCATTGATTTGCGGTGATCAGGCGGACCTCTTCGCGAGCAGGCTCGCTCCCACAGGCGATTGCATGCCAAATGTGGGAGCGAGCCTGCTCGCGAAGGCGGATTCAAATTCAACCGATAACTCTTGGCGGGTCGGCAACCCCTCCATATCCCCGCGACTCTGCACCGCGCGACTGCCAATCCAGTTCGCTCGCTGCACGGCCTCGGCAAAACTCTGATGCTCGAGCAGGGCGCTGATCATCCCCACCGCAAAGCCATCTCCGGCGCCCACGGTATCGACCACCTTGGTCACCGGCACGCCAGCGACAAAACCCTGATCCAGCTGCGTGCGGTAATAAGCGCCCTCAGGCCCGAGCTTGATCGCCACCGCCTCCGCACCTTGATCCAGATAGAACGCAGCAATGTCGGCCGGGTCGTCGAAACCGCTGAGCAAGCGGCCCTCGCTTAACCCCGGCAGCACCCAGTGGGCGAGGGCGGCGAGGCGGTTGATTTCGCGGATCATCTCGGCCTCGCTGGCCCACAGGCTTGGGCGCAGATTCGGGTCGAATGAAACGCTGCGTCCGGCGGCGCGCATGCGGGTCATCAGTTCGACGGACATTTCCCGCGCCGAGGCGGATAGCGCTGGAGGAATACCGGTGGCGTGCAAATGGCGGGCGCTGAGCAGGTTGTCGTTGATGGAGTGCGGCGACAAATGACTGGCCGCCGAACCGCGCCGGAAATATTCGACCTGCGGGTCGCTGCCGTCGTCGTTACGCGATTTGAACTGAAAGCCTGTCGGATGGTTTTTATCGACCTCGACGTGGCTGCAATCCAGACCTTCCTTGATCAGCGTTTCCACCACAAAGCGTCCGAGTGAATCGTTGCCGACCTGGCTCAACCACGCGACGTTGAAACCCAGACGCGACAAGCCGATCGCTACGTTGCTGTCGGCCCCGGCAATCCGTTTGTGAAACTGCTCGACCTTAGCCAGATCGCCGGTCTGCTCGGCGACCAGCATTGCCATGGTTTCTCCGAAAGAAAGGATATCGATCTCAGACATGAGCAGGCTCCAGGCGCGATTGACCGAGGCGGGCGAGGGCGGCGACGTGTTCACGGGTCAGTTGCACCAGGTCATCGCCTTGCAGCGGGTATTCGGCGGCGCGCATAACGCCTTGGTCCATGTGCCGCAGCAGTTGTTCCCACAGATGCAGATCGCTGATGGCCGGCGGTACGGCGATCAGTTTGCCGTCGGCGCGGCGCGCAACGGCTTTGCAATGCACATAACCGACGTGACGGCCGAGCGCGCGTGCGGCGCTGGCGGCAGACTGGTCCTGCCAGTGCCAGTTACCGATGTCGAAAGTCATCTTGATCGGCAGGTTGTGCTGCTCGACGGCGGCGAAGAAACGCTGGAACGGCTCGATGCGCCCGCCGTGCAAGGTCTGGTCGTTCTCCACCAGCAGTTGCACCGGGCTTTGCTTGAGTTGCTCGGCCAATGCCTGCAAATCAGAGTTGTCAGTGAAATAGCCAAGCGAAACTTTCAGCCATTTCGAACCGAACGCCTGGGCCTGTTGCAGCGCGGTAATCAGTTCGGGATTTGGCTGCGCTTGCCCTGCGAGCCAGAGTTCGGTGGGTGAGGAATAAATGCTTTGCAGGCCCTGCGCCTGGGTAGCCTGAGCCAGTTGCGCGGGATCTTCACGGGTCAGTAGCTCTTCGCGCCACTCGATGCGATTGGCGCCGGAGGCCGCGAGGATCTCGATAAAAGAATCCTGCCCACGCTGGCGCACAAGCTCGGCACCGTAGCTGGACAGACTGATGGAAACGGCTGGTTTATTCATTGTTATTGACCTCTGAAACCGGTTTCATTTTTGTTCAAAAAAAATCGGGTGATTCTGTAGTGTTTTTGCAAGCCCTTTCGCGAGCAGGCTCGCTCCCACATTGGAATGGGATCAACCTGTGGGAGCGAGCCTGCTCGCGAAGGCGTCAGATCAGACTCCGCCAACCTCACGGGTCGACCCACGCTCAACCAGCGCCGGCGCAAAATCCAGTACCCGCGCCATCTCATCATCTCCGCGCAAGCGCTTGAGCAGACACTCAAACGCCCGCGCGCCAATCTCTTGCGTCGGCTGTGCCAGCGCGGTAATTCCGCTGCCCACCAGCGGATACCAATCCAGATCATCCAGGGCAATCAACCCGACATCTTCAAATAGACGCACGCCCAGCGCGCGCAGCGCATGCGTTGCCGCCAACGCCGCCACGCCATTGGCGCAAAACAGCGCTTTCGGGCCATCACCGGGTGTGTTTAAAAAGTTTTGAAGTTGCGCGTTGAGATCATCACCGGTTTCCAGCACCGCCCCAGTCAGGGTCGCGCGCTGAGTAATCTGCGTCTGAAAACTGCTGACCCGCTCGATCCGCGAGCTGGTGCCGTCATACGGTTCGGTGACCAGCAAAAGATCCCGATATCCGCGTTGTTCGAGATGCGCGAGCGCCATCTCTACTGCTTGCGAGTTGTTCAACCCGACCATGTCGCTGTCGAGCCCGTCGACCTTGCGATCCACCAGCACCAGCGGCATCTCGCGGCGCAGCTCGTGCAATTCGTCTCGATGATGGCCCAGCGTGTTCACGATCAGCCCTTCGATGTTGTATGAGCGCAACAGCGCCAGATGCTGGCGTTCCTGCTCGTCATCGCGGTCGGTGTTGCACACCACCAGGCTGTAGCCGTGCGTACGGCAGGCGGTTTCCACCCCGTGCATCACGGCAATCGAATAGGGGTTGCGGATATCGGCGACGAGCATGCCGATCAGGCGCGTACGCCCGCGTTTCAGGCCACGGGCCATTTGGTTGGGGCGGTAGCCGAGTTCATCAATCGCCTGCTCGATGCGCCGGGCAATGGCATCGGAGAGCAGGGCGCGGTCATCGCCGATAAAGCGCGAGACGCTGGCCTTGGACACCCCAGCGCGTTCGGCGACGTCGAGCATGGTCACGCGGCTGCGCTGGGCAGTGGAGAAGTCATTCACGGCTTTCTTCTTTTTGTCTGAAACCGGTTTCAGGAAACACCACTTTCTTTGGTTGCGTCAAGTGAAGACCTGGCTGCTGGTGAAAGGATAGGCGCCCATTTCCGACAGACGGTAGCGACACCTGTCAGATCTGACAGTTGGCGAATCTTAGGGGGAAGCGCTTAATTCGCTCAGCGGATCAGCAATCGTTTTTATAAACGGAACTTGAGTTGGTATGGTGGATGGAAATCATGAGTTCAGTCGATACCTCCAGAAATAGTTCTCGGAACGGTATATTTGCCGCACCACTCTCAGTCGAGGGTATCGATGACAATGATCTGGACGGATATATCCCCAGAGATATTTTGTTAAAAGGTACTCGTATCGTTATTCCTCGCCCGGATGACACTGGATCCGATGACCAGTTGATGGTTTTTTGGGTTCAGAATGCGATAGAGACAACGATTTTCGACCAGACCTATCCAGTCGGGATTATTGATCCTTTTATTTACGTGCCTCTGACGCCGCAACAAATGGCAACTAACGGTGTTGCGCAAGTTTAATACAAGTTTTGGAAGAGAGGTGGCGGTAATCCGGATGAGTCGCCACCGCGTCGGCTCACCATTGATCACACAGCGCTATTGAGCTTTGCGGAGCCCTTGGCGGTGAACGCAACACTCTGGGGTTATTGGAATAACAATACGAGCCCGCCATTGACCAATGGTGGCACTCTGCGAATTCGCCCTCTTGATAGTATTGCCCAGCCCTTAGATGTCGCATGGATTGTATGGAGGGGATACCGGAGTCTTAACGGAAGTGGTCCGGAGGTGGCAGAGGCTTATGGTCGCTGGGAAAAAACACTATCCGCTACAGATATAAAGAACGGCTTCTATTATGTAGTTCCGTTCCAAAACCATATCAGTTCTTTGGTTGACGATGACTCCGCTATTGTGGTCTGTCAATTGTTTCGCGGCGGGAGAATCATTGCTGAATCAGAAAAAGGATTGGTGAAAGTCGATCGAGTAACACCTGGTAAACCTGGCCCTTTCGGCCTGACCTCGCATGGAGAGACGATAATGGGAATTACATTTGTACCTAAAAAACAACGGCCAGTTTCCATTGGTATTTCAGCAGCCGCTGGGCCTTTTGCGGATATTGCAGTTGATACGCTCGCTGATGGTTTTATCGCAAAATCTGTAATGGATTCGGGTACTTTGACCATCAATTTCACTCGTACGCAAGATGAATTGGATGACGACAGTATTGATGTTAAATACCGGGAAAAAGGACAGGCGGACTGGACTGATTACCCAATGTCCATCGACCTTGAGCCGGTTGCCGATCGGCCGGTTGGCACCATCCCACTGCCGTTGGATGCCGGATTGTTTGCTGAAAAGGCGACCTCCCCCGGTCCGACTGTCTGGGAACTCATGATTGAGCTTTATAAAGGCGGGGGTGGTAACAAGGAAGACTCCAATACTCTGGAATTTACGGTAGATCAGCTTGCGCCGGTCAATACGAAAAACCCTCCGAGAAAAATCAGGCCGACGCCAGTTCCGGTTTTCGTCAATGGCACGCCGCTTCCGCTGCGGAATATCGATCGGACCTGGATAAGTTCTAATGCGGATATGAATTTCACGGTCAATGTTGCTTATTTCGGGCGTCGTCCTGACGACAATCTGATCGTCTGGTTGAGCTCCGCTACGCAAGGTTCACCAAGAGTTGAAGTCTATAATGACAAGGTCCCTGCTGATGGTAAGTTCGATATTCCTAGCAGCGAGTTGCTTCAATTCACGAATGGGCGCGTTAATCTGACTTATCGCTGGGATGACTGGTTGGGGAACCTGGGCGAGGAGTCCGTTCCTACTCCCATTCTGACATTGGTATTGCCGCAAGCGCCATCGCTAACAAAGGCCCCGCTGGTGCCAGAAACGGATCCAAATTACAGCGAAGCACTCTATTGGGAGAACTTCGACGGCGGGATTGCGGCTATCGTCGAAAACGCCTTTATTACAAACGCGGAGACCGGGGATAACGTCTTTGTAGTAGTAACCAGATCCGATGACGAGACCAATTTTGTCGAGACTCCCAAACAGCCATGGGCTAATGCCAATTTGAGCTTTGATCTTGGCTACGCAGATCTTGCCAAGATATTTGACGGTGCCGATGAATCCGTGGGTGCCAAGATCCATAGTGAAATAGAGCGGACTGGTATCCCGAACGCTCTCTCACCTTCTGCCATCATTACGTTGGCATTAGATATTGCGGGTGTGACACCACCAAATCCTCCCGATCTGGACAACCCGAATCTACAACTACCGGTCGTGAGGGGGATGTCTGGCGTTGATAACGTGATCGCGGCTGCCGATCGCGACAAGCCAGGTACTTTCAGAGTGACAAACGCTCTTTCAGATCCGGATATTGAGCCGGGGCATACCGTCAAGTGTTACTTGGGCAATTCCACTATACCTTTCGATACGTTCACTCCGCTTGTCCCTGTATCAGAGTTTGAGGTTGTGATTGAGGCAAGTGATATGGCCAAGTTAACACCGCCAAGCGATACAGCTCGTTATACTATCGAGAAGACCGGAGTCGGTAAGAACGTCAACAAATCCTTGCCACAGGCAGTAACGGTCAATCGGATTCCGGTCGTCCTGCCGGAACCTACTATCAGAATCCGAAGGCCTGATCTTCGCGACTATATCGAGTGCTACGCGATGACCAGTCCCACGAGCGGTTATGTTCTGGGACTGCAGATCAGAAAAGATGCGCTGTTACCGCAGGGCACGGTTATCACGGCACATTTTGAAGCACACTCGAATGCGCAGGGTACTGCGTTGATTCCGGGTACGCCGGCGTCGGCGACTTATACCATCAAGGGGCCCACCGAGCTCGATGTTGCTGGCGTGGGTACCGCTGCACACTTCAAAGCCGCACAGCCTAAGCGACTAGGTCCAGCGGTATGGGGGAAATACTGGTATGAAGCCCAAGGCGGCCAGCAATCATCAATTCCAATCATTAAGCAGTTGGATACGATCAATAACAGCTTCCAGTACTGCGATCTGACAGAAGCGCCAGTCTAGGGCTGCAATCAATAACGTTGTTTTCTCATCGCGGGAGAGGCAATTTTCTCTCTCGCGATTGTTACCCCAAGTCATGAGGATTTTGATTAAGACTGCAAGCCGGAAGGATAAGTCTCTGTGCATATAAGGACTATTCCTACATAAAACATCAAATTTTATTATTAGGCTATCGCACGTTTTTAGGTGGGCGCTTTTAACACTGCCGAAAAAACAGAGGTTGTTATTGTGCAGACTTGAGGAAGTACCCATGTCCATTTCTTTTCGCTCCAAACACCCGAACACTCTCAGACTGATGATGGCGGCGACATTGATCGCTGCGCCCCAGGCTTATAGTCGAACCCTGTTGCCAGGCGAGAGTGAAGTGGTCACCAATCCGCCAGCACCAGAAGCCTGGGTGGTGTCCCAAGGGGGCACCCTGACCATCGACGACTCGACGGCCCTGACCATCAGTTCACAAAGTGCGAATGTCATTTTCAACGGTGGCCAGAGTCAGCGTATCAATGCGAACACCTCTTCGTTGAACATGTCCGGCGCTGAAGTCAATAGCGCCACGGGCCGGGGAGCGATCCAGCTGATCGACAGCAGGGCAACGATCGACAACTCGACAATCACCAGCACCAACAGTTTCGGGCTGTTGCTGGGACGTAACATCAGCACCCCTGCATCTTCCTCTGCCACCGTGACCGGTAACAGTGTCATCACTGGCGCTATCGGTGGCGCGCAAGCCGTAGGCTTTGCCGTCCTGAACGTTGCGGACTCCAAGATTGTCGGCACGGGCGCCAACAGTTATGGCGTACAACTGGGCGGCGCAACGCTTTCAGCAACGGATAGCACGATCACCGGGGGAAAGGATGGTTTGCAAATCGTGACTGACACGGTCGGCATCAGCGCCAGCACCGTGACGCTCCATAACACCCGTATCACCAGTGGAAGCGGATCGGCCATCGTTCTTGGCTCGTCAGGGAATGCCGGGACTGTCGCCACCATCGATGTCAGCGGTAATTCCGAGCTGGTTGGCGGCAATGGCTCAGTGTTGCAAGCGACCAACCGCTCTACGGCCAACTTCAATGTCAACGGCAGTACTCTGACGGGTGACGTGATTGCCGAAACCAATAGCACTGTTGCTCTTGTCATGCAGAACGCAGCCACGCTCAACGGCGACCTGCAAAACGTTACGAAGTCACTGTTCGACTCCTCCAGTACCTTGAACGGCAATGTACTGGGAATCGCCGGGACGGCAACTACGGTTGGAATCGACAACAAATCGACGATCAACGGCAACGTCAACAATGTGGCCAGCCTTTCTCTGAACAATTCCAGCGCACTGACCGGAAACGTCACCGGCGACGCGAACAGTGTCGTTGTTCTGAATAACGCTTCTGCCATTAACGGCAACATCAACAACATCGCCAAGCTCTCGCTGGACAATGCCAGCGCTCTGACGGGCGATGTCGACAGTTCCAGCAACGGTACTGTGTTGCTGAACAACAATTCGACGCTCACCGGGCAGATCAACAACTCGGGAAGCCTGAACATCAACAATGCCGCGCGATGGGTGATGACGGGTGACAACACCGTGCAACGTCTGGCGCTGGATGGCGGTATTGTTCGCATGGGCGCAAACGAGGAGTTTCAGCAACTCAACGTCGGCGATCTATCCGGTCACGGTACCTTTGTGATGGGCACGGATCTGGGCAATGGAAATACCGACTTTTTAAATGTCACGGGCAATGCCAGCGGGCAACACCAACTGCAGATCGCTGCTACCGGCACGACGCCTGTCACGGCCGAAGCGGTGAAGGTCGGCAATATTGCTGCAGGCGACGCCAGCTTCTCGCTTGGCGGGCGTGAAACGGTTGATGCCGGCGCTTTCGTCTATCGATTGAAACAGGATGGTCAAGGCTTATACCTCAACCCGGACAGGGAAACCGTCAGTACTTCGACCAACACAGCGTTGGCCTTGGCTGGCAGTGCGCGCAGTGTATCGAACGCGGAAATGAACCTGCTTAATTCTCAGATCGGTGATCGCGGCCTCAGTATCCGACCCAACGCAGCAATGCGCGCGGCCAGTGAAAGTGATACTACCAAGTTGAGCAACAGTGTCTGGGTACGCACGTATGGCAACCAGTACAACGTCAAAAATGCTTATGGCGACGGCTATACACAAAACCAGACCGGGATTACCGGTGGTGCCGATACAACGGTGAATATCGCCGGTCAAGATGCGGTATTGGGCGCATTCGTTGGTACAAGTCGGACTGATATGGATCTGAAATATGGTTCCACGGCAACCATTGATAGCGTGAGTATCGGCGTTTACGGCAGCACCTTTGATCCTGTGAGCGGTATATTCATCAACGGTTTGCTCAAGATCAACCAGTTCAACAACAAGGCCAAAGTCACCATGAGTGACGGTACCCGGAGCAAAGGAGATTACAAAGCCTTGGGTGCGAGTGGTGCGGTCACGGTGGGCAAGCACTATCGCTTTGGAGGGGATTGGTTTCTTGAACCTCAAGTCGGCCTGTCAACGGGGGTAACCCAGAGTGACAGCTATCGGCTGGACAACGGTCTTGAAGTTGATGCAGATACCATGCGTTCGGTGCAAGGAAACATCGGCATCCGGGGTGGACGTTTGTTGACACTTGAAGGTGGTGCCTTGCTGGAACCCAGTGTTTCGCTGGGGGCAAACCATGAATTCGTCAAAACCAACGAAGTCAAAATCAACGACGATAGCTTCGATGACGACCGCGCCAGTAGCACGCTGGAGTACCGTGCCGGGTTGAAGTGGACACCTGCTCAGCGAAACTGGCAGGTCGCGGGCGAAGTCGGCGGCGGTGCAGGCAATACCGTTTCTCAGGACTGGAGCGCGAGTTTGAGAGTAAGTCATTTCTTCTGAACACATGTCATTCAAGTGCCCTGACGATGCCGGGGCATTTTTTGTGTCGCAAACGCTCCGCTGTAGCTCAACCGAACAATCCAGCAGCGATATTGATTGAAAATCCTAAAATTGCTGTATTGAAAACAAACCCTATCAACGACTGCGCCAGCACGATTTTCCGAATATCTCGAGTTGCAACCCCAACATCGGCCGTCTGCACGGCAACACCGATGGTGAATGAAAAGTACAGAAAGTCCCAGTAATTGGGAGTGGTCAGCCCTTCGGCGAAACGCAGCGCCGGCTCTTTGCCGTTCCAGGTGTAAAACAACCTTGCGTAGTGCACGCAGAAGATCACTCCTATCAGCAGCCACGAGCCGGTCACCGTCAGCGCTGTGAACCCGTAGTGCATCAGTTTGCGTGAGGTTTCCAGATCTCTGCTGCCGGCCAGTTCGAGGGTGATGGTTGCGAGGCTCGCCAATGCGGCGATGCACACCACAAACAGCACCAGTCCGGCGTTCTCATTTTCGACTTCGGCGATGCGACGCACGTCCGGGGCCTTAGCGCGTATGGTCAGCCAGAACATCAGGATCAGGTAAGTCCAGACACCGGCGTTCCAGCCGATGAGGATTTTGCTGACGATCGAGTCGGCCGGGACCAGCAGGCCGGTGGCGAGGCCGAGCACGGCGGCAGCGGAAAGGCGAGGGTGGGTGCGGGCGAGCAAGCGCATGGGGACTCACGTTGGTGAACTGTCAGCGCACCATAGCGCAGGCGATACGGCTTTTGTAGGAGCTGCCGAAGGCTCGGGCCGCGATCGGACGATCTTTTGATCTTCTAAAAGCAAAGTCAAAAGATCGCAGCCTTCGGCAGCTCCTACAATTAGATCAGTGTCGTTTGGTGAATCGTTGTACGAGCTTCATGACGACGACGAAGAACACGGGGACGAAGATGACTGCCAGCGTAGCGGTGATCATCCCGCCGATCACGCCAGTGCCGATCGCCTGCTGACTTGCCGAGCTGGCACCGGTAGCAATAGCCAACGGCACCACGCCGAGAATGAACGCCAGCGAGGTCATCACGATCGGCCGCAAGCGCAAGCGAGCAGCCTGCAACGTTGCATCGATCAGGTCGTGACCTTCGTCATACAGGCTCTTGGCAAACTCGATAATGAGGATCGCGTTCTTCGCCGACAGTCCGATGATGGTGATGAGACCGACCTTGAAGAACACATCGTTGGGCATGCCACGCATTGTCACCGCCAACACCGCGCCGAGCACGCCCAGCGGCACCACCAGCAATACAGAGGTCGGAATCGACCAGCTTTCATACAGCGCCGCCAGACACAGGAACACCACCAGCAGCGACAGGCCAAGCAGAATCGGCGCCTGATTGCCGGACAGACGCTCCTGCAACGACAACCCAGTCCATTCCTGCCCCAAGCCTTTCGGCCCCAACGCTACCAAACGCTCGATTTCCGCCATCGCTTCGCCGGTGCTGTGCCCCGCCGACGGTTCGCCAGAGATGGCAATTGCCGGATAGCCGTTGTAACGAGTCAACTGCGCCGGGCCTTGAATCCAGTTGGCCTGGACGAATGCGGACAGCGGCACCATGTTCCCAGCGTTGTTGCGCACGTGCATTTTCAGCAAATCATCCACCTGACTGCGCTGATCACCTTCGGCTTGCACGACCACGCGCTGCATGCGGCCCTGATTGGGAAAGTCGTTGATGTAGCTGGAACCCACCGCAGTGGACAGCACATTACCGATGTCGGCGAACGAAACGCCCAAGGCGTTCGCCTGCTTGCGGTCGACGATCAATTGCACTTGCGGCGCTTCCGCCAGCGCGCTTTCACGGACGTTCATCAATACCGGACTTTTCTCGGCGGCGGCGAGCAGTTCCGTACGCGCCTGCATCAACGTCGCATGGCCCAGGCCACCGCGATCCTGCAAACGGAATTCGAAACCGCTGGACGTGCCAAGGCCATCCACCGGCGGCGGCAGCACCGAGAAGGCCATGGCGTCCTTGATCTGACTCAACGCAGCGTTGGCGCGATCGGCAATCGAGCTGGCAGCATCGTCACTGCCACGTTCCGACCAATCCTTGAGCGTCGAAAACGCCAGCGCCGCATTCTGCCCGCTACCGGAGAAGCTGAAACCCAGGATCACTACGCTGTCACTGATCCCCGGCTCACCGGCGTTGTGCGCTTCGAGCTGTTCGGCTACTTGCACGGTGCGGTTCTTGGTCGCGCCCGGCGGCAGCTGGATATCGGTAATGGTGTAGCCCTGATCTTCTGTAGGCAGAAACGAAGAAGGCAGGCGCGCAAAACAGAACCCAAGTCCAATCAACAGGACGACGTAGATCATCAGGTAGCGACCGGTGCGCTTCAGCGCATAGCTGACCCAACCCTGATAGCGATCGGTCAGTTGCTCGAAACGACGATTGAACCAGCCAAAGAATCCGGACTTCTCGTGATGCTCACCTTTGGCGACAGGCTTGAGCAATGTTGCGCACAACGCCGGCGTCAACGTCAGGGCGAGAAACGCCGAGAACAGAATCGACGTGGCCATGGACAGCGAGAACTGTTGGTAGATCACGCCGACCGAGCCCTGCATGAACGCCATCGGAATAAACACCGCGACCAGCACCAGGGTGATGCCGATAATCGCGCCGGTAATCTGCGTCATTGCCTTGCGCGTGGCTTCCTTGGGCGACAAGCCCTCGCTGGCCATGATGCGCTCGACGTTCTCCACCACAACGATCGCGTCATCCACCAGAATGCCGATGGCCAGCACCATGCCGAACATGGTCAGCACGTTGATCGAGAAGCCCAGCGCCAGCATAGTCGCGAACGTACCCATCAGCGCCACCGGCACCACCAGCGTCGGGATCAGCGTGTAGCGCACGTTCTGCAAGAACAGGAACATCACCGCAAACACCAGCAGCATCGCTTCGCCAAGGGTGTAGATCACTTTGGTGATCGAGACTTTGACGAAGGGCGAGGTGTCGTACGGAATCTTGTACTCCACGCCGGCCGGGAAGTAGCGCGCGAGTTCATCCATCTTCGCCCGCACCAGCGTCGCGGTGTTCAGTGCGTTGGCGCCGGGAGACAGCTGAACGCCGACGGCGGTGGACGGCTTGCCGTTCAGGCGTGTGCCGAATTGATATTCCTGACTGCCGATCTCCACGCGCGCGACATCACCGATGCGCACCGTGGAGCCGTCGCGATTGGCCTTGAGCACGATGTCGGCGAATTCCTGCGGCGTCGACAACTGGCCCTTGACCAGAATCGTCGCAGTGATTTCCTGTGTGGAAGGCGACGGCAAATCACCGATGCTGCCCGCTGAAACCTGGGCGTTCTGCGCAACGATGGCTTCGTTGACATCGGCCGGCGTCAGGTTGAACGCGATGAGCTTCTGCGGATCGATCCAGATGCGCATAGCCCGCTCGGCACCATACAACTGCGCCTTGCCGACACCGTCCAGACGCTTGATCTCGTTCATCACGTTGCGCGCCAGATAATCGCTGAGCGCCACGTCATCGAGCTTGCCGTCGCTGGAGGTCAGGGTGATCAGCAAGAGGAAACCGGAAGAGACCTTCTCCACCTGCAACCCCTGCTGATTGACCGCTTGCGGCAGGCGCGACTCGACCACCTTGAGGCGGTTTTGCACATCGACCTGCGCCAGCTCGGGATTGGTGCCCGGCTGAAAGGTTGCCTTGATCGTCGCGCTGCCCAGGCTGCTTTGCGATTCGAAGTAGAGCAGGTGATCGGCACCGTTGATTTCTTCCTCGATCAGGCTGACCACGCTCTCATCGACAGTCTGCGCCGAGGCGCCTGGGTACACGGCATAGATTTCGATCTGCGGCGGTGCGACGTCCGGGTATTGCGCGACCGGCAACTGCGGAATGGCCAGCGCACCGGCCAACAGGATGAACAGGGCGACCACCCAGGCGAACACCGGGCGATCGATAAAGAACTGCGGCATATAAGAGCGTCCTGCTTACTGACCAGTGGTCTGGGCAAGTGGAAGAGGGGTTTCGTCGACCTGTACTTTTTCCCCGGGACGGGCGTGTTGCAGGCCTTCGATGACAATGCGGTCGCCGGGCTTCAGGCCGCCGGTGACGATCCAGCGATTGTTCTGCACCGCACCCAGTTGCACCGGTTGCTGCGCCACGCGCATCTGTTCATCGACAGTCAGCACCTGGGCAATGCCGGCACTGTCACGCTGCACCGCGCGTTGCGGTACGGTGATGCCGTTCTGGATGGTTGCCTGCTCAAGGCGTACGCGGATGAAGCTGCCCGGCAGCAAGTCGAGATCCGGATTGGGAAACTCGCTGCGCACAATGATCTGCCCGGTGCCGGGATCGACAGTGATGTCGCTGAACAGCAGCTTGCCGGGCAACGGATACACGCTACCGTCATCCTGAATCAGCGTGGCCTTCGCTTGATCCTGACCGACTTCCTGCAACTGCCCAGAACGGAACGCCCGGCGCAGTTCATTGAGCTCGCGAGTCGACTGGGTGAGGTCGGCATGGATCGGGTTGAGCTGCTGAATCAGCGCCAGCGGCGTGGTTTCGTTCTGCCCCACCAGCGCACCTTCGGTGACCAGCGCGCGGCCGATGCGGCCGGAGATCGGCGCGGTGACGGTGGCATAACCGAGGTTCAGTTTCGCCCGTTCCAGCGCTGCCTTGCTGGCGGCGACATCAGCGGCGGTCTGCCGGGCAGCGGCGCGGGCGTTGTCGTAGTCCTGACCGCTGATGGCCTGGTCCTCGATCAACTGCGCATAGCGTTGTTCTTGCAGTTTCGCCTGAAAAGCGTTGGCCTCGGCTTTGCGCAGCGCTGCTTCGGCACTGTCCAGATCGGCCTTGAAAGGTGCCGGGTCGATGCGGAACAGCACATCGCCCTTTTTCACATCGCTGCCTTCGCGATAGGTGCGCTGCAACACCACGCCCGCCACTCTCGCACGCACTTCGGCAATCCGTGGCGCGGCGATGCGCCCGCTCAATTCGCTGCTGATCGACAGGGGCTCGGTTTTAATGGTCTCGACGCGCACGGTGGCCGGCGGCGTCTGCTCTTCGTCGTTCGAGGATGAATCACAAGCGCTCAGCGTCAGCGCCAATGCGATCAGGCCGAGCCCGGCCAGCAGTTTTCCAGACATGTACAACCCCCAATATTGAAGGCCGCATCCTACGGCCAGACGGGGAGGTTAGCGGTGAAGCTTTGTAGCTGCTGTGTGAAATTGTGTAAGGGTTTTGCTCCGTGGCGGGTGAGGGCGTATATCCTGCAGGCCTTGAAATTTATTGCGACAGTTCGATCGCTTTCGCGAGCAGGCTCGCTCCCATTCGCGAGCAGGCTCGCTCCCACAGGAGATCGCATTTCAATGTGCGAGCGAATGAGCCCTGACTGTCGCCCCAGCATTTTCTGGAACACCCCATGCCCAACATCCTCCTGGTCGAAGACGACACCGCCCTCGCCGAACTGATTTCCAGCTACCTGGAGCGCAACGGTTACTCCGTCAGCGTCATCGGCCGTGGCGACCATGTGCGCGAACGGGCGCGGATCAGCCCGCCGGATCTGGTGATCCTCGACCTCATGCTCCCGGGCCTCGACGGCTTGCAGGTGTGCCGCTTGCTCCGTGCCGATTCGGCGACACTGCCGATCCTCATGCTCACGGCCCGCGATGACAGCCATGATCAGGTGCTGGGCCTGGAAATGGGCGCTGACGATTACGTCACCAAACCCTGCGAGCCACGGGTGCTGCTGGCGCGGGTGCGTACCTTGTTGCGCCGCAGCAGCCTGGGCGAGCCGTTGGCGGTCAATGACCGGATCGTCATGGGCAATCTGTGCATTGATCTGTCCGAGCGCACCGTGACCTGGCGCGATCAAGCGGTTGAGCTGTCCAGCGGCGAATACAATTTGCTGGTGGTGCTGGCCCGGCACGCCGGAGAAGTGCTGAGTCGCGATCAGATTCTGCAGCGGCTGCGCGGTATCGAATTCAACGGTACCGATCGCTCGGTGGACGTGGCGATTTCCAAGTTGCGACGCAAGTTCGATGATCACGCCGGCGAGGCGCGCAAGATCAAGACCGTGTGGGGCAAGGGCTATCTGTTCAGCCGCTCCGAGTGGGAATGCTGAGCTGATGTTTCGTATTCTGTTTCGCCTGTATCTGGTGACGATCGTCTCCTATAGCGCGGCGATCTATCTGGTGCCGGATCTGGTGGTCATGGCCTTTCGGGATCGCTTCGTCACCTACAACCTGGACTTTTCCCGAGGTCTGCAATCGCTGATCACCAAGCAGTTTCATGCTGCGCCGCAAGAGCAGTGGCCGGAGATTGCAGCGGCGATGGACAAGGAATTCCAGCCGCTGCACATCGACCTGACGCCAATCGACGACCCGGTGTTCACTCCCATCGAGCAGGAACGTCTGCACCGGGGTGAAAACGTGGTGCGCATCGGCGACTGGGGCTGGCGAACGCTGGCGGTGACTCCGCTGAATGCGGACATGGCCGTGCGCATGGTCGTGCCGCCCGATCCGGTCGACGTCGATCTGTTGTACTGGAGCATCAACGTGCTGATCGGTGCCATGTTGCTCGGCTGCCTGCTGCTCTGGTTGCGCCCGCACTGGCGCGACCTTGAACGTCTGAAGGGCACTGCCGAACGCTTCGGCAAGGGGCATTTGAGCGAACGAACCAGAATCGCCCCGAGTTCGAACATCGGCAGTCTCGCCAACGTGTTCGACACCATGGCCGGCGATATCGAGAACCTGCTCAACCAGCAACGTGATCTGCTGAACGCCGTTTCCCATGAATTGCGTACGCCGTTGACGCGTCTGGATTTCGGCTTGGCATTGGCCTTGTCGGAAGACTTGCCGGCCGCCAGCCGCGAGCGCTTGCAGAGCCTGGTCGCGCACATTCGTGAGCTGGATGAATTGGTGCTGGAGTTGCTTTCCTACAGCCGTTTGCAGAATCCGGCGCAATCGCCCGAGCGCATCGAGGTGTCGCTGGATGAGTTCATCGACAGCATTCTTGGCAGCGTCGATGAGGAGCTGGAGTCGCCGGAAATCGTGATTGACGTTCTGTTGCACGGCCAGCTCGAACGCTTCGCGCTGGATCCGCGCCTGACCGCTCGGGCCATCCAGAACCTGTTGCGCAATGCCATGCGCTATTGCGAAAAGCGCATTCAGATTGGCGTGCAGGTGATTGCCGGCGGATGTGAGATATGGGTTGACGACGATGGCATCGGCATTCCCGACGACGAGCGCGAGCGGATCTTTGAACCGTTCTATCGGCTCGACCGCAGCCGTGATCGCGCGACGGGTGGATTCGGCCTCGGTTTGGCGATCAGCCGCCGCGCGCTGGAAGCGCAGGGCGGCACGCTGACCGTTGAGAGTTCGCCGTTGGGTGGGGCGCGATTCAGGCTGTGGTTGCCGGCCATGGCCTGAACCGGATGACGAATATCAGGGCTGCGTTGTGGCGCTGGTCTGCAACACGCATTGCTGGGTTTTACTGTCCCACACCTGGCCTTTCGGACATTCGGGCTTTTTCACGGCGTCGCTTTCATCGACAGCGAAAACAGCAGGGCTGGACAGGGCGGCGACCAGCAGCGGGACGGCGAACAGCGCTTGGCGGATATTCATGGTCAATCTCCACTTTTATCAGCTTGGAGCGGAAGTTGTTGTTCTCATTTGCAGTGACTGTTCAGTTCTGCGGATGATTCAATGTTCTGCAGCGGGCCATTGACTTGTCATCCGCCGGCAGGCTAATTTCGAGCCCATGACTTTCACCGTATCGCGCTGCCAGCCAAGCATTATTACCGCCATTCCTCATTTGGCGGGCTAGCTCACGACTGCAGCACCCAACCCGCCCTAGAGGCGGGTTTTTACTTTCTGTCTCCGGGGTTCTGAAAACTGTCAGGAGACGACCATGCCGCACAGCCCCGACCAGCAAGCCCTGCTCGAGCACTACGTAAAGAAAATCCTGGCCGCGCCGGTGTACGACATTGCGGTGCGTACCCCGTTGCAGCCTGCGCCGGCATTGTCGCAAGCATTGGGCAATCGGGTCCTGCTCAAGCGCGAAGATCTGCAACCGACGTTCTCTTTCAAGATCCGTGGTGCTTACAACAAACTCGTGCAACTAAGCGAAGAGCAGAAAGCGCGGGGAGTGATCACCGCGTCGGCGGGTAATCACGCGCAGGGTGTAGCGTTGGCCGCACGGGAATTGGGCATTGCCGCGACGATCGTCATGCCGTCTACCACCCCTGAGCTCAAAGTGCTCGGCGTGCGCAGTCGCGGTGCCGAAGCATTGCTGCATGGTGAGAGTTTTCCCTTTGCCTTGGCCCACGCGCTGCAACTGGCCGAGGAGACAGGACGCACGTTCGTTTCACCCTTCGATGATCCTGACGTGATCGCCGGCCAAGGCACCGTGGCAATGGAAATCCTGCGCCAGCATCAAGGCGCGCTGGATGCGATCTTTATCCCGGTCGGCGGCGGAGGTTTGATCGCCGGTATCGCGGCCTACGTCAAATACCTGCGCCCGGAAGTGCGGATCATCGGCGTCGAATCCGAACATTCGGCGTGCCTGCAAGCGGCTTTAAGTGCGGACGAGCGGGTGGTTCTACCAAGCGTCGGTACCTTTGCCGATGGCGTAGCGGTGGCGCAGATCGGCGCGTATGGCTTTGAGGTTTGCCGTTTTTGTGTAGATGAGGTAATCACGGTCAGCAATGACGAGCTCTGCGCCGCGATCAAGAATATCTACGACGATACCCGTTCGATCACTGAACCTTCAGGTGCGCTGGCCGTGGCGGGGATCAAGCAGTACGTGGCGCGCAGCGGCGTTCGCGATCAGACATTCGTCGCCATCGACTCCGGGGCCAACATCAACTTCGACAGTCTGCGCCATGTCGCCGAACGCGCCGCTGCTTGCGGCGTGCCGGCGTAACAAGCGCTCGGGTTATTCCTGCAGGGCGGTGCCGACTTTTTCCGACGCCGACCAGATGCGATAGCGCACTTCGACGTCCGATGGCGCGTACACCACGACTGGCAACTTGCTGTTGTAGCGCAACATGAAGCCGTCACCGACGACCGGAACGAAAGCGCGCTTTTTCTGGCTGCCGGGCGGGCAGGCCATCATCGTGCTCATCGGGCCGATGACCTTTTCCAGGCGATAGAACGGATAGCCCCAGCCTTGCAGGTTCTTTTCGTCGAGAACACCGCCCAGACGTTGACGGTTGCAATCCACTTCCAGAGTTTTGCCAGCGAGAATTTCAACCTGGAAATTCTCCTCCTGCTCTTGTTTGGGCAGATGGATGACCTGACGGGTAAACCCGGCTTCTGCTTTGGGAAACGGCGCGACGTCTTCGAGTTTGGCGGCGTGAGCGAGGGTGGAAAGGCTGGCGATTAACAGGCCAGTGATCGCGCAAATTCGTAAGGAATTCATGGAAGCCTCCGTGCGAGTTGAATTGCAATGGGAGACATTCTTGCCGTCATGGTCTTCGAAAGCAAATTTGCCCGGAGATTGCAGATTGCAGTGGACGGGTGGTCGGTTCATGCATTTTGCAAATAGCAGGATACTGGCCACTTTTCCAAGTGCTTGATTTTGCAGGGCGTAAAACGAACCGATCAAAGGCACGGTTTATGCGTTCTTTCCGTGAGGCGCACTGGATTGGGCGCCTACACTCCAATGGGCATTTCGCAGTACCACCACTTGCCGCACCAAGGAAACAGCGGGGGCACACCCGTGAAGGCGCAGCAAAGGGTCAGCGTGAATACTTGATTGGCAATCGCACAGAAAGGAGAGGGTTCGCCATGTTTTTATCTGCCTTGGAATTACGCAATATCATTGAAAGCAGCTTCCTGCCGAAACGCTGCCAGTGCACGCTGTCACCCGACTTGTCGATGTCCGTCAAAGTATTTGGCGACCATCGGACCGACCAGGCCGATCTCTACGTCAGTGGAATCGACGCCAGCCGCCTGAACAGCTGCCGTGAAATCAACAACCTGGTCGCTGGCCTGCGTTCCGACCTCGCGCAACAAACCACGACATATCAAACCAGCGCTCGTTCTCGAGCCGTTTAACTCACCGTTTCACCCAGTTCGACCGTCACGCGCCGGGCCTGCACGAAACCCAGGCCCAGCGCGAACTCGACCAGCACCGCGAGCAAAATCCCGGGGCCGGCATGGCCATTGAGCCATTCGCCAAAACCCAATGCCGCCAAACCGAAACAGCCGACGATAAAACCAGTGCTCAGTGCACTGCGTGACTTTGACGGCGGAGCATTGCGCAGCAAGTAAAACATCACCCCCAACGCCGCAAACAGCACCGCGCTGCGCCTTGCGACTATGCCAGTGCCTTCCGAATAGCCAATACTCCAGATCGCCAGCAACACCTCCGGAAAAAATCCCCAGACCAGCGCCAGCAGAAAACACAGGATTGAAGTGAAGCTCGACAACGTGCGGAACGACAACTGCATGGCCAATCCTTGCGGCAGTAGGGAAGGCCCCGAGCATAACCGCCGAAACCACCCCACGCATATGGCCAACCGGAAAATCGGAAGCGTCTGTCAGTTCTGTTGACTGCAAGCGTCAGATAGTTTCCTGTAACTGATTTGTGCGGGCTTGCCGGTGTTGTCTATGTATTTCATGTCGGCGGTGATGACTTTGCATTCCAGGGTCGGCGGCTCGGTTAGCGAAAGCACCTTCGCCACGTGTAGTGGCATGCCGTATTGGTAGGGTGTTTGATTCGATGTGGCGGAGGTGTCGTTGGCTTGGGCCAGTGCGGCGTATGAGCAGCAGGCGAGGGTGGCGGTGAGCAGGAAGGGACGAATGTTCATGAGAGGACTCCAGCGTAACGGATAGGCGCCCGGCACGAAGCCGGACGAGCCTGCCGCACTGGGCGTCAGCGGGGGAGAGCTGAGGGTGTGCGGTGATATGGAGTCTCTGACTGTGGCGTTAAGGCTGAGTTAACCGATGTGAACATGAGCTGAGTTATTTACGGTTGCTTTTTCCTTGTCTCGGGCATTTGTCGTTTGCGATATGAATCATTAGGGTACGGGCTTTGACGTGCTCGAAAAAAATTAATGATAAGGCTGTGCTGCTAAATTTCAGTACCCTAACTTATCTGGAAAAAACGAGAGCGGTGGGTGAGTGGCCTTCCACGTTTTTGCGAGTTCTTTTGCTTTTTCTAGTTGCTCTTTTGACAGCTTTTTTTCTACTTCCGGCAATACGTCGTTAACGTTGTTTATTACGTTTCCACCACCATCAAGCTCCAGTAGATTCGACAATAGTGCATATGACTTTACCGGGTCTGATTCGAATCCGTATTTTGGTTCAGCTTCGCCAATATATGACGCGTAACCAAAAACTGCAGATGCATAGCCTGAGGCTGCAGCTTTTTCATTCCATTTTCTAAATGATGACAAATCGGCTTTTTCAATCCTGGTAGCGGCAAATCCCATCATGGCTGGTGGATAACCATTCTCTGCAGCGGCTTTCATCCATTTTTCGATTTCATCTGATCTGCTAGAGGGTAGTAGGAACATGCCTCCACCCTCTTGATACTTGGTCGCTAAACGAAATTGCGCTAATGCAAAACCTTTTTCTGCGGACTTTTCAAGCCATTCATCGTTTCCTGTTATCTCCCATAGTAGGTACATCGACTCAGCGTCACCATGAGATGCCTGATCTGTAGCAAGGGTTTTGGCTTTGTTCATCCAATCTTTAGGCGATTGCTCAGAGGAAGAACAGTTGTTCATAGTTACGCACAAATCTTGATCCGCGCCGCCGAGCCGAATCATAGAGTAAATATTGCCTTTTTTTGCTGATTCCTCGTAAGCCTTTCGCGCTTCTTGAGTCATGTATCTGTTGTTTTTTCTTATAGATTCACCCAAATAGTAAAGTGCTTCATCGTCACCGCCGTCGGCTGCTATTTGTAATGTTTCAATTGCTGAGGTGGCTTTGTGTTGATTGTATAGTTCAATGCCCTTGATTTTTGCCTGAGATTGTTCGTTCGTAAGCGCCAGTGACTGGGGCGACGCTAACGTTAATAAAATAAGCGTAGTGGTGATCACTTTTGGCAGTGTAAGTGCTAAGTTGTTTCTCGGTTGCAGTTGTTTAGCTGGTATATCGGTCTTTGTGAAACTTTTGAAAACGATACGGCAAAGCGCGGACGACAAGGCTGTCGATTGTTCTAATTGGGGAAGATTAGCCTCGTACCGGTTATTTCTTGCATTCTGCTTCATTACTAATTAAAAACCTAATTTCCTTGGAAAGAAAGAAAGGGGCGGGTGGGTGGCCTTCCACTCAATTGCATATTTTTCCGCTTCCTCAATCTGGTTCGATGTCATTTTTGCAGCAATTTTAGGAAGCTTCCCTTCCACATAGACTTGAACGTTTCCACCGCCATCCAATTCTTTAAGCAAAGAGACCAGTGCGTAGCCCTTGATCAAATCGACGGGGTAGCCAACTTTGTCGGGCGTGTGGGAAAGATATGCACCATAGGTTGCGACGGCATTTTGATAACCGGTTTTCGCCGCTTCTTCCCACCAATGCCGAACACCTGCCAGATCATTTCGCTGGGAAAGAATCGAAATATATTCGATCATTGCAGGAGGGTAACCTCCTTCCGAAGCAGCCTTTAGCAACTCCTCCTCGGCACTCTTTCTTTTCCAAGGTAGCAAAAATGTGCCTTCCCCCTCGGCGTAACGATTAGCGAGCAACCACTGTGACGGCGCATATCCAGCCGCTGCTGATTTCTGCAACCAATCCAACTCTGCAGTCGCGTTGTAAAGCACAGCCATCGCTTCGCCGTCGCCACCCAAAGCGCGAGGCGTAGCAGTTTTTATCAATAAATCTAGCCAGTCACTTGGTTTTTTACTACTAGCAGGACATTGGTTGACAACCGAGCACAGGTCTTCCGATACGGTGGCGAGTTTAAACATCGCATAATAATCACCCTGTGATGCTGATGCCTCGTACCATTTTTGCGCTTCGACAGTCATTCCTTGTTTTTTTTGACGAAGCTCGTCAGCTAAATAGAATTGTGCTTCCGCATCGCCCGCTTCGGCTGCTATGCGAAGTTCCAGTTCTGCTGGTTTGTATTGATTGAAAAGCATTATCCCACGAGTTTTTGCGGCCTGCTGAGTTGGTGTAAGCTCGGCAAGTACATTGTTTGATAAGAGGGTTGCAATTGCGGTTGCTATATATATAAGTGTGCGCGACATTTTTTTATCCCTTGATGTATGTAGCTGGAGGGACATATTTTGCTTTTCCGCCAGGAACAAAAGTTTGTCCGTAGTATCGGGTTCTGTGACAAAAGCCATCTAGGTTCGCGCCTAAAAGGTTCACGTGCGCTTTATACCGGGCACGCATTTCGTCGTTCGCATCGTCGTGCAGTCGCAGAATTGCTTCTGACATGAAATTGTCCATATGCAGTCGATTCTCGCAATATAGCTGTTCTGCTTCGTCTGCGGCTTTGGTTCCGAACCGATTCATGCTCATGCATGCTTCTTCAAATTGTGCTTGGGCAAGGGTTATTGTTCCTTGCTTTTCCGCTTGGCGGACAATCAATCCTAGTATGCGCTCAACAGCCTGCTGCTGAAGCAGTTGACACTGGTCTTTTGTATAAGACTTTTCTGTGGCTTTAGAGCTTGCACTAGGCGCTCCATATTCCGAAATCTTGAATTTCTCCGGCGCGGAAATCAATGTCATCAACATTGGGCCAAGCGCACCTGGAGTCGCTGCCAAGATCCATTGGTCTAACTCAGCTTGATTATGATAATTCATAATCGTATGAGCGATAATTGCTCCTCTGCCGCCCCCGGTTAACGCCTCATATAACGACATCACCATATCAACGCCTTGCATGTAAGTCATCGCCACTTCCATCCCGGCAGCGCCAAGAAAGTTTAGTTTGTCGATGTAGTCGGCGGCTTCGTCCGTCACAAAAATTAGCGATTTATCCTGATTTTTATGCATTTCCCGTCGCAGCAAGTTAATCAAGTCAGTAACACCGTCATAGCCTACTTCAAATTGAAATTCGCCGCCGACGCCAGCGCCGACGATGACGGAAGCCTTGAACCGCATGATGAAGCGGCCTTCATGCAAGGAGATCCCAATATCTGCCGTAGTACCCAGCCCATACGCGGCAGTAAAGCCTGCTGTGAGTCTGGCCAGGCTCGCCCATTGGCTAGCTTTCGCGTTGTTGACGGTGTTCGCCATGCCGGGCGAAGGGGCGGTGCGCAACACAGCGATATCTTTCGGCGGAGCCCAGTTCAAGGCGCCTGTCAGTAGAATCCCAGCCTGAACTCCTGCAAAGAGATTGAATTGGGCTTTAGCCCCATCTTCAACCCGTACTTTCGCGGCGTCGCCCGCCAGAACAGGTTCGCTTCTAGTTGTAGTTGCTACGGCATTGGTGGTCTCCGGACGTTTTGCATCGGTGATTTCCGGAAGATTGAGGCCGCCTTGTACGTTTGCACGTCCCAACTGCACGCTGGAGGAGAGGAGGAGGGTAGCGCCTGTGTAGCCCCACGCTCTAGCGCCCAAATGGATCGAAAACCTGCCGAGATTCAGGTTTTTGCGGTTTTTCTCGTAATCCAGGTACGGGATCAGGATGTCTTTTGCTTGATCTTTACCCGGCAGATCCATCTTCATCAACTCAACTTCACCGCGTGCCAAGTCAATCCCAAGGCTGGCTTCGGCTTTGGCAGAGGCCTTGAAGTTATCGGTGACGCTGAAGCTCGGACCAGTGACCTTGGTTCCAGTGTGGATGGAGGACTGTGGTGGCGTGAGGCAACGAACCAATTGTGCTTGAGGACTGTTATCGAACAGGCGCAACGAACTTCGAACTTCTTCTTTGAACAGCAGCTGCCGAAGGCGCAGCCCCCAGTCTTTGCGGGCGCCTGCGTCCTCAATAGTATCCACTGTCAGTTTTTTCGACTTGAGATAGGAATGGAAGAGTTCTACATCGAACCAGCCTTTTTCATCGAACCAGTTGCTTTCCTGATCCTTGATGGCCATCGCGCCTTCGAGGCGTAGCCATTCATGGAAAGGGTTATCGTCTGTGTCAGTTTGCGCTTTCCCGTTGCTGTTGCCGGGAAGTTTCTGCAGGTCTTTGCTTGCAGTAGCACCGAGCGCGCTTACGTCTTTTTTCAAGGCTTTTTCAATGCCTTCCAGATTAAGCAGACTCAAATGCTTGACCGGACTGTTGGGGCTATTGAAAAGCGCCACTTCGCGCAACGGAAAGCCAGCCTTGACCAGGCGCTCTTCCGGTTTCGGCTGAAATTGCTCTGGCTCCCACAACAGATGGCGCAGTGGTAGGGCTGCGGCTACAGCGGCTTCTGCATCATCGCGAAGCTTCATGCGCTCTTGTTGAATGCGCTGCCACTCGGTTTTTTCAGCCTGCACGATGCCCGCTGGTGCCGCTACGTTTTGGCCGCTGGCGTCAATCCAGGCTTTGTATTTGGTGCGGATTTGTTCAGCCAGTTTGACCTGCCGCTGTTCCATCTCGAGATATGATTTGAATTTCTCGATACCTGCGCTGATTTCGCCTGTGTCAGGAATGAGGGCAAACTCAGGAAGTGCCAAGCCATAGTCGGCGACTTTCAAAATCGAATCGATATAGGCAGCAAAGTCTTTTTCGATTTTTTTGCGTTCGTTGGCCACATCGTTCAAATAACCGCACATCCGGGCCTTGCCATCGATCACACAGTTTGTGGCGTCCAGATACGCCTTCTTGTTCTTCTTGAAATCTTCTTCTTTGAGAGTAGTCAGCTTGCCGCTGGCTGTGAGTGCCGCACGGGCTTTCAGATAGGTCTGAACACGAGTTCTAGCCTCAAGAGCACCGGGCGAAAACAGGTTGCCACTTTCATAGATATAGCCAGCTATCTTGGCTTGCTCTATTGCTACAGCCTTCAGCTTCTTCCACTCGTTGTAGAGTCGTTGCAGCTTTTGCCCCTCGGAGTTGGCCTCAAGCAGGCTAGCCTGTTGCTGACCGGCCAGTGCCCGGTTCCGTGCGTACTCACTCTGATCCGGCAACTTCTCCAGCGCCGCTGAATTTCGGGCGTCACGGCTCACGGATTTCAAGCGCATGGCCATGGTTGGCTGCGCAATATCCGGCTCCTGAGCTTCGATTTCCAGCATTCGGCTTTTCTGTTCACCTTGCAGGAAGTTTGACAACTTGGGTTCGAGGAAGTACTCGAGCAACCCCGCGGTGTTCATCCCCTTTAAACGTTCCTCAGGAGACTTGCTTGCGCTGATATGTTGCTCAAGTTCATTCATCGCTTCTTTGATCGAGCTTGCAGCGCGTTCAGGCAGCAGATAGAACATTCTTTCCTTGGTTGCGTAGATCACCTCGCCATAACTTGTCGAGCAAGCCGTTTCCACTTTGTCGAACGCGTTGGGGCAACTGGCAGGCATTACAGGCTGAGGATCAAGCTCCAAGGCAGGTTTCGTTTCAACCGGTGTCGACGGGGCTGAGGCAGTTGCCGCAGAGCTGTCGCGATCTACCTTTGTTGCTTCTGAGATTTCAGTATCCATTTCGCTTCCATTCATTCTTAACGGACGGGTTCATCAAGCAACGCTGGTGGTGAGTTGCTGCAGCTGCTGTACTTTGATGAACGACTCTTCCCTGGATTGCAGGATGGCCATTGCCTGTGGCTGTGTTTCAAGCAGTGGGCCATTTGTGATTGACCCCAGCTTCAGCAAGTGACGGCCTTCGTAAATATTGTGGGCAACCAGCACATTGAGGTTTGCCACAAGGTTGGGCAGATGCTCATCGCTCGGCTCGCCGTAATCTGCGTGATGTTCATCTGCCCAATAAATCCAACCCAAATGCTCTTGAACGTTCGCCGCGGATGGCGGCAGGCTGAACACTGAAGTATCGCCCAGCCATTCGACTTCCGAGACGGCGCGCCAACTGAGCCATGGACCTTTATTGCGCCCAAAATGAACCGGCGCTGGGCTGTATACGTGCTGCCAAGGGCCGAACAGCTGATGGGAGTTGTCGCCAGCGGTATAGGCCAGCGCGGCCCACAGGCTTGGCTTGTGGTAGCTCAGCAGGCTTTGTCCGCCAGAGCCATCATTAGCGCGCAAGAGCCAGCGCGCATGGGCGAGCGCTTTGTCAGAATCAGCTGTGGTAATGGCAATGCCAGAGAAATTTTCCTCGCACAGCTTTGCTGCCTCAGCCGCAAGGCGACTGCCCCACGGCGCGGTGATCCAGAGCGGACCGTCAGCGGCGATCTCAGCGAAGGCGGTTTTGAGGAACAGGCTCTGTGCATCTACCACCGGTTCGCCAACACGATAAAGGCGGCTCATCGCGTCAGGCTGTCGAACCGGGTCAATAATGAAACACACTGTTGATTCAGAGCTTTCTCTCGGTAAATCAACGAACCCATGGCGTGGAGCTTCGAGGAGTGCGCTGAGCGCTTTCACATGCATGTGCAATCCTTACGGCTGCAGGCGCCGTTGCTTTGCTTGCCGCACAACGGCGTTATTCCAGACTCATTCAGACGTTTGGGCAGCGGGACAGGGACTTTCCCCGCCTTATCCGCATCCACAACCTTCATCGGCCCCGGCAACAACGGCGCCGCCGGCGTGCCCACCCCGGGCGAGCCGCCGGTATTGACCTTCACCTCAGCGCCGCTGATGGTCACGCCACCCGCATCGACCTTGACGAAGCTGCCGCCAGCCTTGGCGGTCAGTTCCATGGCGCCTTCGACCACGACTCTCTGGCCGGCGTAATAATGAATTTCGTTGCCGGCCTCAACAAACTGCCCAGTCCCCACCTTCACATGCTGCGTCACTCCCACCGTCAGGTGATCATCCGCGCGCATTTCGCTGATTCGGTCCAGATGAGTGATCCGATGTTCTTCGACCTTGAACTCGCTCAATACGTTGGCTTCAACGGTGTCGTGGCGTTCGTTGCCGACGCGGATTTTCTGGTCGTGTTCGATGTTTTCGTCCCAGTCGCGCTGGGCGTGGATGTAGATCTGTTCGGCGCCTTTCTTGTCTTCGATGCGGAATTCGTTGTAGCCCTTGCCGCCCGGGGAGCTGAGGGTTTTGAAGGTGCTGCGGGTCTTGTTGGCCGGCAGGTCGTAGGGGACGACGTTTTCCTTGTGGTACAGGCAGCCGGTGACGAGGGGCTGGTCGGGGTCGCCTTCGAGGAAGGTGACGAGGACTTCCATGCCGATGCGCGGGACGGCAATGCCGCCGTAAGCTGCGCCGGCCCAGCCGCTGGCGATGCGCATCCAGCAGGTGGTTTTGTCGTCGGACTGGCCGTCGCGGTCCCAGTGGAACTGCACTTTGATGCGGCCGTACTGGTCGCAGTGGATTTCTTCACCGGCAGGACCCGTAACGACGGCGGTCTGGCTGCCGAGGACTTTCGGTTTCGGGTGTTCGAGGGCAGGGCGGTAGTGCGCGTCCCACGGGGTGGCGAGGAAGCTGTTGCGGTAGCCCTGGTGGAAATCGCTCTTGTTGTCGGTGACGTCGCTGGTGACGTTTTCGCCGAGCACTTGCGGTTGTTTGCCTTCGTGGAAGACTTCCAGCAGTAGCCACAGGTCGTTCCACTCGGCGCGCGGGTGTTCGGCGAGCGTGAGAAAGTGGCCGCTGGTCAGCGTCGGTTCATCACCTTTGCCTTCGGCGAGTTTGTAGTCGCTGCGATGGCGTTCGAGGGCGCGGGTCGAGAGGAACTTGCCGCGCTCGCGGGTGGTGAAGCGGCCGGGGTAATCGTAGTCTTCCAGGTCCGGGGCGAATTCGGATTTGACCGCGCCTTCGGGCAGCAGCTTGGGTTTTTCGAAATCGTAGTCGCGACGGCTGACGCGGGTGGTGCGGGTTTCCAGGCGCAGGTTGAAGCGCTTGATCACCGGTTTCTCGGCGGCCATGCCGGAGTCCTGCTGATAGCTGACCGGTTTCAATTTGCGGAATACAGTCTGGTCGTCGCCGAACACCAGTTTGTGGCCGCTGCTGCTGTGCTGGAAGTGGAAGTGAATGCCTTCTTCTTCGCACAGGCGCTGGATGAAATGCAGGTCGGACTCGTCGTATTGCACGCAATACTCACGCTCCGGGTACTCGGCGCCGAGCTGGAAGCTGTAGGCGTCAGAGAGAATGCCGCGATCTTCCAGCACCTGGGCGATGATTTTCGGCACCGTCAGTTGCTGGAAGATCTGCTGATCATGGTTGTGCTGCAGATAGGCCAGTTGCGGCATCAGGCTGATGCTGTAGCGGGTCAGGGTCTTGCCGGAGTCGCCCTGCTCGATGCGATAGACCTGGCCGTGAATCTTGCCTTCGCCGGTGGCGCCGAACGTCAGGCAGGCGCGCTTGTGCAGCAGCTCTTCGAGCTTCAGGTCGGGGCGGGCGCTGACCAGTTCGAGGTCGAAACGGAACGGTTCGTTGAGGGCTTCGCGACCGGTGAAGCTGAGGACTTGCAGGTCGGCGTTGGCGTCTTCGATCGAGAGGGTGATGTGGGTTGCATTGGCGTCCAGCATGCCTTGAATTCCGTCCGTTGAATAAGCAGGTGATGGATGTTGCAGGATTAGACGGCCTCATTCAAGGCGCAAATGGCGTAGGTGTGGGGCCTTGATGCCATAGGGAAAACCCTTAGGAGGGCGATTTGGGTCAGTGAAATCGGGCCTTTCATAGACTTTGATGGTGTTTGAGAGATTGCCAACGCGGGCAAGCCCGCTCCCACAGGTTTCTCGGGTGTAAACAAAATCGGCGTTCACTAAGGTCCCGTGGGAGCGAGCCTGCTCGCGAACGGCTTCTACAACCAATGCCAGAACCGGCTCCAGAACCCGCGATTGAGGTCTTCCTTGCAGCCGGCATATTGCTGCGCATACAGATCCGAACGGTTCTGCACCTTGCGCGCGGTCGGCGGTAACCAGGCTTTGCTCGCGTAGGTCTTGTTGCGAAAGCCGCCCCAGCCTTCGTGGTAGTTCAGGTACTGGTTATAGGCGTCGTATTTGTACACGCCGTTGATCGAGGTGGTCTTGTCCATGTACCAGCCGACGAAGTCGATGGCGTCGTCGAAATCTTCGCGATCGGCCCAGTTGCGGCCGGTGCTTTTCTGGTAGTCGGCCCAGACTTCATCCTTGGCTTGCGCATAGCCGGAAGCGGTGGAGACGCGGCCCCAGGGAATTACCCAGAGCAGGTATTTGCGCGGCGTCTTGGCGTCGTAGCGGTAGCCGGATTCCTGATACATGATCGCGAACGGCACCTGGATCGGCACGCCCCAGCGTTTCTGGGTGACTTGCGCAGCGTCGTACCAGTCGCTTTTCTCGCGGAAGATTGCGCAGATGTCTTCCGGCGAGCGGGGCGGCGAGGTGCCGCAACCGCTCAGCAGGGTGGCCATGGTCAGGAGGGCGAGGATGTGCCTGTGATTCAAGAGCTGTTTTCCGTCGTGCGCAAAAAGGCCGACAGTCTACGCGCTCAGCTCAGTTGATGACGATAGGGCAAATCCGGACCGGTTTTGCTGCAGGTCAGTGCGGCGGCTTGTACGGCGAACCTGAGCATGCCGTCGATTTGCTCTCGACTGAGCTGCTGCACGCCTTCGACGGAGTCCAGCGAGTGCTCCGTCAGCCAGGTGATCAGCGCCGCCTGGAAGGTGTCGCCGGCGCCTACCGTATCGGCGATCTGAATCTGATTGGCCGGCACCGACCACGAGCCATGGGCGCGACTGAACACCGTTGCGCCGTCGCCACCGCGCGTCAGGAAGACGATCTGGCAGCGATGTTCGAGCCAGCCTTCAATGACGTTTTGCGGATCCTGCTCGGGATAGAGCAGGCTCAGATCCTCGTCGCTGACTTTGATCAGATCGGCCAGGCGCACCAGCGTGACGATGCGCTCGCGCCATAGATCGATGTTCGGCTCGGGATTGAGGCGCACGTTGGGATCGAGGCTGATCAGGCGTTTGCCGCTTTCGCGCTGAACCAGCTTAAGCAAGGTGTCACCAATAGGCTGCACCACCAGCGAAAACGAGCCAATGTGCAGGCCGCGCACCTCGTCGCCGAGCGTCGGCAGATGTGCCTCGCTCAGTTGCCGGTCGGCGCAGCCTTCGCCACGGAAGCTGTAATGCGGTGAGCCATTGGCGCCTACCGCGACCATCGCCAGGGTGGTCGGCGCGGCGAAATCCACCAGATAGTCCGGGCGCACACCTTCGTCCTGCAGGACTTGCTGCAAACGCCGGCCGAGGTAGTCGGTGGACAGCCCACCGAAGAGCGCCGAGTCCACGCCCAAGCGGCGCAGTCCGACGGCGACGTTGAACGGCGAGCCGCCGGCAATCGCCTTGAAATTGACTTTCGAGGCCAGACCACTGGCATCGTTTTCGCTGAAGAAATCAAACAGGGCTTCGCCACACACCAGGTACATAGTTGTTTGCTCGTTATAGGGTTGCGACATGCTGTTGATAGCGTTCGTAGGCCTGCTGGAACGCCGCGACATTGGCGGCGATCGGCAGGGTTTCGCTGCCTGCGTCGAGTTTCACGCAGCGCTCGCACAGCTCGGCCAGGGAGACATCATCGCCGTGAGAGCGCGACGCGCACCACGCCGCTTGAATCGCCGCGCCCAGTGCGGCTGCTTCGCTCTGTTCGGTGCAGATCACCGGAGCGTTCATGATGTCGGCGACGATCTGCCGCCACACCGCGCTCTTCGAGCCGCCGCCGATCAGGCAAATGCGCAGGCTTTGTAAACCATTCTGGCGGAGCAAATCCAGCCCGTAGCGTAAACCGAAGGTGGTGCCTTCGACAGCGGCGCGGCACAGGTTGGCTTGGGTCAGATTGTCCATGGTCAGCCCGTGCAGGCTGCCGGTGGCGTGGGGCAGGGCGGGGACGCGCTCACCGTTGAGGAACGGCAGCATGCTCACGCCTTCGGCGCCGATCGGCGATTGCGCGACCAATTCGTTGAAGGTCGGCAGGTCGAGCTTGAACAGTTCGCGAATGGCGCCGGTGGCATTGGTCAGGTTCATCGTGCAGATCAGCGGCAGCCAGCCGCCGCTCGACGAGCAGAACGTGGCAACCGAGGCATCGGCGCTGACGCTCGGCTCCTCCGAATAGGCGTAGACCGTGCCGGACGAACCGAGGCTCATGGTGATCGCGCCGGGCTGGATATTGCCGGTACCGATCGCTCCCATCATGTTGTCGCCGCCGCCGCTCGAGACCACCGCGTTGGGGTTGATGCCGAGTTGCTCGGCGATTGCCGGCAGGAGAGTGCCGACGGCCGCGTGCGCGTCGATCAGCTCCGGCAGTGCGGTTTGCAAACGGCCGCTGGCGTCGATGTCGCGCAGGATCTGCACATCCCATTGCCGCGTGCGCACGTTGAAATAGCCGGTGCCGGAGGCGTCGCCGTATTCGCTGCAAGCGCGGCCGGTGAGCCAGTAATTGAGGTAGTCGTGGGGCAAAAGGATTCGGGCGATGCGTGAGAATACGTCGGGATGCTGCTCTTTGGTCCACAGCAGTTTCGACACCGTGTAGCCCGGCGCGATGACCACGCCGAGGCGTTCCAGCGAACCTTTCTCGCCGCCCAGTTGCGCGAGCAAGCGGTCGTTTTCAGGGGTGGTTTCGGTGTCGCACCAGAGCTTGGCCGGGCGCAGCACTGCGCCTTGCTCATCGAGCAGCACCAGGCCGTGTTGCTGGCCGGAGACGCCAACGCCGAGGATCGCCTGGCCGTCGACGTTCGCCGCTTGCAAGGCCTGGCGGGTGGCGCTGACGAATGCATCGAGCCACTGCTGGACGTCTTGTTCGCGGCGGCCGTTGGCGCCGCTGATCATCGTGTGCGGCGCCGCGCCCAGACCGAGCACCTGCCCGCTGCCGGCATCGAGGATAATCGCTTTGGTGCCTTGGGTGCCGCAGTCGATACCCAGGAAGAGCTTTGTTGTTGTCATGAACACTCCACGGCTGCTCGTTCCCATGCTCTGCGTGGGAACGCCTCAATAGACGCTCTGCGTCCGCTTTTGATGGGACGCGGAGCGTCCCGGGCTGCATTCCCACGCAGAGCGTGGGAACGATCAGGTCGCGAGAACTTTTTCCAGAGTCCGCGAAACCCCAACTTCGCGCAAACTCTGGCAGCACCACTCGAACGCTGCAACAAACTCCGCCGACTTCGGTATCGCTGTGCCGAAAATCTCTTCAACACCCAGCAACCGCTCCGTGGTCAGCCCATCGTCCGCTACCAGACTTTGGCAGAAAGCCGCTCGCGGGTCCGGAATCGAATACGTATCGCCATTCTCATCCACGCCCTTCAAATACAACGCCCACGCCGCCACGACCAGTGCCGCGCGTTTGGTCTCGCGGCCATCGGCAATCAGCCGATTGATCGTCGGCACGGTGAACTTGGGAAACTTCGACGAACCATCCGAACACACGCGCTCCAGTTGATCGGCAATCGCCTGATTGGAGAAGCGTGCCACCAGCGTGTCCTTGTATTCGCTCAGATCAATGCCCGGCACCGGCGCCAACTGCGGCGTGACATCCAGATCCATATAAGCGCGCATGTACCGCACGAACAGCGGATCGTTCATGGTCTCGTGGACGAAGCGATAGCCCTTGAGAAAGCCCAGATACGTCAGCGCCAGGTGACTGCCGTTGAGCAGTTTGATTTTCATCTCTTCGTACGGCGACACATCGTCGGTGAACTGCACGCCGACCTTTTCCCACGCCGGGCGGCCGTTGACGAATTTGTCCTCCAGCACCCACTGCACAAACGGTTCGCAGACCACCGGCCAGGCATCGTCGACGCCGTGTTTGTCGGCCAGTTGCAGGCGATGCGCGGTGCTGGTCATCGGCGTGATGCGATCGACCATGGCGTTGGGGAAGCTGACGTTCTGGTCGATCCAGTCGCGCAGATCCGGATCACGCAGGGCGGCGAAAGCCAGCAGCGCCTTACGGGCGACGGCGCCGTTGTGCGGCAGGTTATCGCAGGACATCACAGTAAATGCCGGAACGCCCGCCGCACGGCGTTTGGCCAACGCTGCGCAGAGGAAGCCGAACACGGTGCCCGGCGTTTCGGGATGGGCGAGGTCGTGTTGAATCTGCGGCAGATGCGCCATGAATTCGCCGTTGCTGTCGTCGATGCAGTAACCGCCCTCGGTGATGGTCAGCGAGACGATGCGGATCTGCGGTTCGGCGAGTTTGTCGATCAGCGTTTGCGCGCCATCTTCGGCCAGCAGCATGTCGCGGATCGCGCCGATGACGCGCACTTCGGTGTCGTCGCTGTCGCCCAGTTCGAAGAGGGTGAACAGGTAATCCTGCTCGCGCAGATCATCGCGGGCACGGCGATCTTCCGGTCGCAGGCCGACGCCACAGATTGCCCAGTCCAGTGCTTCGCCAGTGTTCATCAAGGCATCGGTGTAATACGCCTGATGCGCGCGGTGGAAACCGCCGACGCCGATGTGGGCGATGCCCTGGCGTGTGTCGCTCAGGTTGTAACCCGGCAGTTGCACTTGGGCGGCGAGGCGATTGAGGTTCTGTTGGTTGAGTTTCATCGGATAGTCTCGAAATCAGGCGGCAGCGCGCAGTGGGCGAGTCAGCGCCACACCTTCAGCGTCGAACAGGTGACAGTGAGTCGGGTCCAGGCGCAGGCTCAATTGCTCGCCATAACGGCTGGCCAGGTCGCCGCGCACGCGCATAGTCAGGGCTTCACCGGCGCTGGTGGTGACGTGGCAGAAGGTGTCGCTGCCAAGGCGTTCGCTGACATCGGCAGTCACCTGCAGCGTGCAGTCGCCAGGTTGCGCCAGCTCCAGGTGTTCGGGGCGAATGCCCAATGTGACTGCGCTGCCGACACTGAGGTTGGCGGCGTTGAACGGCAGGGTGATGCGCGTGCCGGCGTCCAGCGAAACTTCGCAGCTGGCGCCGTCGATGCGGGCAATCTTGCCTTTGAGGAAACCCATTTTCGGCGTGCCGAGAAAGCCTGCGACAAACAGATTGGCCGGGTTGTGATACAGGTCCAGCGGCGAGCCGACCTGCTCGATCTTGCCGCCATTGAGCACCACGACTTTGTCGGCCATGGTCATCGCTTCGACCTGGTCGTGGGTCACATAGATCATCGTCGCTTGCAGGTCTTTATGCAGGCGCAGCAACTCCAGACGCATCTGTACGCGCAACGCCGCGTCGAGGTTCGACAGCGGTTCATCGAAGAGGAAAATCTTCGGGTTGCGCACGATGGCACGGCCGATCGCCACGCGCTGACGCTGACCGCCAGACAGCTGTTTGGGTTTGCGCTCAAGCATCGGCCCGAGCTCGAGAATGCGCGCCGCTTCGCCAACCTTGCGCTCGACCTCGGCTTTCGGCACGCCGGCCAGATCGAGGGCGAACGACATGTTCTTTTTCACCGTCATGTGCGGGTACAGCGCGTAGGTCTGGAACACCATCGCCAGATCGCGCTTGGCCGGGCTGACTTCAGTGATGTCGCGGCCATCGAGTTCGATGGTGCCGCCGCTGACCTCTTCAAGGCCGGCGATCAGGCGCAGCAGGGTGGATTTGCCGCAGCCCGACGGGCCGACGAAGACCACGAATTCCTTGTCGTTCACTTCAAGGTCGATGCCCTTGATGATGGAAAAGCCTTCGAAGCCTTTTTGCAGATTATTGATTTTCAGGTTGGCCATGAGATGGGCCTCCGCATTGTTGTTTTTCAAGATCAAAAGATCGCAGCCTGCGGCAGCTCCTACAGGAGATTTAAACCGATTCGACATTCCATGTAGGAGCTGCCGAAGGCTGCGATCTTTTGCTTTTCAGTTCACTTCACGGCACCGAACGAGAGGCCGCGCACCAGTTGTTTCTGGCTGATCCAGCCAAAGATCAGAATCGGCGCACAGGCCAGGGTCGAGACCGCCGACAACTTGGCCCAGAACAACCCTTCGGGGCTTGAATACGAGGCGATCAACGCGGTCAGTGGTGCGGCATTCGAAGAGGTCAGGTTCAGCGACCAGAACGCCTCGTTCCAGCACAGGATCAGCGACAGCAGCACGGTCGAGGCGAGGCCGCCCTTGGCGATCGGCAGCAGCACGCGGACCATTTCCTGCCACAGCGTCGCACCGTCGAGGCGGGCGGCTTCGAGGATGTCTTTGGGGATGTCCTTGAAGTAGGTGTAAACCATCCAGACCACGATCGGCAGGTTGATCAGCGTGTAGATCACGATCAGCGCAATGCGCGTGTCGAGCAGGCCGAAACTCTTGGCCAGCAGGTAGATCGGCATCAGCACGCCCACCGGCGGCAGCATCTTGGTCGAGAGCATCCACAGCAGCGTGCCTTTGGTGCGCTGGGTTTCATAGAACGCCATCGAGTAGGCCGCCGGCACCGCGATCAACAGGCACAGGGCCGTGGCGCTGAACGAGATCACCACCGAGTTCCAGGCGAAGCTGAAGTAATCGCTGCGCTCGTTGATGTGCAGGTAGTTCTCCAGCGTTGGCGTGAAGATGAACTGCGGCGGCGTGGCGAAGGCGTCGATTTCGCTCTTGAAACTGGTCATCACCATCCAGAAGATCGGGAAGAAAATCACGATCGCGATGGCCCAGGCCAGGGTGCCGAGCAGCAGGCTTTGCAGGCGGCGGGATTGTTGAAGGGTCATGGCAGGCCTCACGCTTTGTCAGTCAGGTTTTTGCCGATCATCCGCACCAGAATGATCGCGGCGATGTTGGCGATGACCACGGCAATCAAACCGCCGGCCGAAGCCATGCCGACATCGAACTGCACCAGCGCCTGGTTGTAGATCAGGTAGGCGAGGTTGGTCGAGGCGTAGCCGGGGCCGCCGTTGGTGGTGGTGAAGATTTCGGCGAACACCGAGAGCAGGAAGATCGTTTCGATCATCACCACCACAGCAATCGGCCGCGCCAGGTGCGGCAGGGTCAGGTGCCAGAAGATCGCGATCGGGCCGGCACCGTCCAAGCGTGCAGCTTCTTTCTGTTCCTGATCCAGCGACTGCATGGCGGTCATCAGAATCAGGATCGCGAAGGGCAGCCATTGCCACGAAACAATGATGATGATCGACAGCAGCGGATAGTGCGCCAGCCAGTCTACCGGTTGCGCACCGAACAGCTTCCAGATGTAGGCGAGGATCCCCGAGACCGGGTGGAAAATCAGGTTCTTCCAGATCAACGCGCCGACGGTGGGCATGATGAAGAACGGCGAGATCAGCATCACCCGCACCAGGCCGCGACCAAGGAATTCGCTGGCCTCCAGCAACGCGCTGATCAACACACCGAAGACCACACTGATCAGCAGCACGCTGCCGACCAGCAACAACGTATTGGTCGCGCCGGGCATGAAGCCCGAATCGGTGAGGAAGTAAGTGAAGTTCTCAAGCCCGACGAATTCGTTCTCGCCGGGGTAGAGCAGGTTGTAGCGGATCATCGAAAAGTACAGGGTCATGCCCAGCGGCACGATCATCCACAGCAGCAACAGCGCCACCGAAGGGCTGACCAGAAACCAGCCGGGATTGCGCACCCGCAGCTTGCGCTGCGGTGGCGACAGGTCGATGTGGGCTTTGGCAGTTGAAGTATTCATGGCATTCACAACCGAGTCATACAGACCTATGGAGATCCCCATGTGGGAGCGAGCCTGCTCGCGAAAGCGCTGGGTCAGTGTCATGTGTGTTGGCTGACACGACGCCTTCGCGAGCAGGCTCGCTCCCACAAGAGGCAGGAGCAAGTCGTTCAGCGCTTACTTGGGATAACCCGCGCGCTTCATCTCGCGTTCCGTGGTCTGCTGCGCCGCCGCCAGCGCCTGATCCACCGTGGTCTGGCCGATCAGCGCTGCCGAGAACAGCTTGCCGACCTGGGTGCCGACTGCCTGGAATTCAGGAATGGTCACCAGTTGAATGCCGATGTAAGGCACCGGTTTCAGCGTCGGTTTGCTCGGGTCAGCGGCTTTCAGCGATTCCAGCGTCACTTTGGCAAACGGCGCGGCGCTCATGTACGCATCGCTGTAGGTCGAAGCGCGGGTGCCCGGCGGCACGTTGGCGATGCCATCGGTCTTGGCAACCAGTTCGCCGTACTCTTTGGACGTGGCCCAGGCGCTGAAGGTTTTTGCTGCGTCCTTGGCCTTGGAGCTGGTCGGAATCGCCAGCGCCCACGAATACAGCCACGCCGAGCCTTTATCCGTGACCTGATGCGGGGCGAAGGTGAAACCGACGTGATCGGCGACCTTGCTCTGGGTCTTGTCGGTAACGAACGAGCCGGCGACGCTGGCGTCGACCCAGATCGCGCATTTGCCGCTGTTGAACAAGGCGAGGTTTTCGTTGAAACCGTTGCTCGACGCGCCCGGCGGGCCGGATTTCTTCATGGTGTTGACGTAGAAATTCAGCGCATTTTTCCATTCGGGGCCGCTGAATTCCGGTTTCCACTGCTCATCGAACCAGCGTGCGCCATAAGCATTGGCGACCGTGGTGACCAGCGCCATGTTCTCACCCCAGCCGGCCTTGCCGCGCAGGCAGATGCCGTACTGCTCCTTGTCTTTGTGGGTGAGCTTTTCGGCAAACCCGGCGATCTCTTCCCAGGTCGGCCGCTCCGGCATGGTCAGCCCGGCTTCCTTGAACAGGTCGGTGCGGTAATAGGTGATCGAACTCTCCGCGTAAAACGGCAGCGCATACAGCGAACCCTTCACCGACAGGCCTTCGCGCACCGACGGAAAGACATCGTCGAGGGCGTAACTGGCCGGCAGGTCCTTCATCGGCTCCAGCCAACCCTTGCCGCCCCAGAGTGCGGCTTCGTACATGCCGATGGTCAACACGTCGAACTGGCCGCCCTGAGTGGCGATGTCGGTGGTCAGGCGCTGGCGCAGGACGTTTTCTTCCAGCACCACCCAATTGAGCTTGATGTCCGGATGCTCGCTCTCGAAGGTTTTCGAGAGTTTCTGCATGCGGATCATGTCGCTGTTGTTGACGGTGGCGATGGTCAGGGTCTGGGCGCCAAGGCTGACGCTGCTGAGGGTCATGCAGGTGAGAGCGAGCAGAGCTTTTGCAGTGGGTTGCATCGTGCACTCCTTTTCTGGCACCCGACGGGGCAGAAGGACAGTTATTGTTTTTGTGTCTTCCGAATGCAGGAAGAATCTGCGCTGATTACAGCCTTCCACGGCGGGGCTGACAAATCATCCCTAGCACTTTTGTTGATACTTTTTTGCACTGGGGTTTGGGCGGGGGAACGCAGGGAAGGGGTTTTGCGCGAGGGACCGTTAGCGAATGCGTACAGATTTCGCCAGCCGGGGCACGGTTTTTTGTGGGAGCGAGCCTGCTCGCGAAGATGGTGTGTCAGCCACAGGATTTTTCACTGACAGACCGCTTTCGCGAGCAGGCTCGCTCCCACAGGTGGCGTGTCGTCAGAGATGGTTCTGTTCAGTCAGCCGCTGCACCGCCAGCCGTCGATAGTGCGACGGCGTCATGCCCTTGAGTTGCTGAAAGCGTCGATTGAAGTTGGAAATATTGTTGAAGCCCGACTCGAAGCACACCTCGGTCACCGGTTTGTCGCCGTCGGCCAGCAGCTCACAGGATTTGCTGATGCGCAGGCGGTTGACGAATTCAATGAAGTTGCGTCCGGTGGCCTGTTTGAATACCCGGCTGAAATAGGTCGGCGTCATGCCCAGGTGCTCGGCCACTTCTTCCAGTGAAATGTCCCGGGCGTAATGGCTGAAGATGTAATCGACCGCGCGGTTGGTGCGGTCGATGTTGTGTTCGTCGGCCAGTTGCGGGGTGGTGGCACCGGACAGCAACTGGTAATCCTCACTGGCCGCAAGCAATTCCATCAGGATGAAAAAATGCCCGAGGCGGGTGATGCCAGTGCTGTCGGCGATCCGCTGCATAAGCGTCATGGCCTGACGAATCGTGCGCTTGCAGCGAAATTCGATGCCGTACTGCGCGCGCTCAAGCAGTGGCGCCAGGGATTTCAGCTCAGCGAACACCTGGTGGCCGCTCTCGAACAGTTCGTCGGTGAAGTTGACCAGCATGTCGCGCTTCTCCACCACTTCATCTTCAGCGACCTGGCTGATCCAGTTGTGCGGCAGGTTGGGACCGGTCAGAAACAGGGTTTCCGGATAGAAATTGCCGATGTAATCGCCGATGAACACTTTGCCGGAACTGGCAACGATCAGGTGCAGTTCGTATTCCTTGTGGAAATGCCAGCGCACCAGCGGGCAGGGGAAGCCGTGCTGGCGGTAGATGATGGACAAGCCGTTATGGTCGTCCATCAACTCGTAGGAAGGGTCGGTCACGCGAGCGGTTCGGGTCATGACGAGGCACTTTTTTATTATCGCTGCGCGATCATGCCTCGTTTTTTGCCATTTGTGCCACTTCCGACCGGCCGTCCCTGGAGACCGCTCAGCTGAGCTTGTCGCGGGCCTTTTGCAAGTTGGCCATTTGGCAGAAGCGCACGATGTTCGAATTCTTGATGAAGTCGAAATTGATGATGTTGCACTTGCGCGCCCAATCGGATTTTTCCGGGTCGAACCACTAGTCAAGACTGTCGAGGATTCGCTGTGGGCCGCCGAGTGTGTAACTGGTTGCCGACAGCGACCACGGGCGGCGCGTACTGACAGGTGTGCTCAGTACGTTGTCTATATAGCCATAAAGATCCGAGGTGCTGACCTGTGATTTGCCGATCCACTTGTGATTGATCTGGCTATAAAAGCGGAAGTCCAGGGTTTCCCAGGTCATCGGCGCAGCTACCATAATGCGCTGCAATGGATCGATGGCTTTGAGTTGGCCAATTGTCAGATGCAGATTTTCGGTGGGAATGATCCGTTCCCCAAGGTGCTCCAGCAAAGCTGTTCTGAATTCCTCATGGTTGAATGGATCTGTAGCGTTGGAAAGTTCATGAAAGTCCAGAACGATAAACTCGTTCGGGCTTCTTTCATAAAACCCCTTGAGGTCTCTGATCAGGTCTTCAAGCGTTCGCGAAGAGTTGAATCCATTGTGCTGGAAACGGAATCTCGCCAGTTGTTTCGCCTTGCTGTTGTAAACAAGGCGTACATCAAGTGCGCGAGCGCCGCGATTCAACTGCGAATAAAACGAAACGTCCTGACAGGCAAGCCAGTTTTTACCGGGAATCAGGGCATAAGAAGCTTCCCAGTCACAGCCGGCGTTGTGCGCGCCGGGCAGGGTCATTTCGAATAACGAAAGATTATCGATTTGTGGTGAATCAGCCATCCATTGATGGGTTGGTATATCGTCGAAGTTTTCCATGTTGCATATCCTGCGAAGTGGTTGATTAGTTGCGCGCAGGATGTTTATAGGCATGTTCGCGTTATTGCGAAAGTTCGCTTTTAATGCAAGTCATGTAATTGATGTAATCAACGCTCTGTTGGATTCAACTGGTTTTTCGCTTCGATCCATTGAGCCATGTATTGAGTGCTTTTGAGTGTGTGATGTCGCAGCATGGCGCCGGTGAAATTGTCGTTTCTAAGTTGTGCCAAGTGTTGTCGGCAATCATCTATCCGGTTGATCAGACGCGGGCCATGTACGCTGCGCTGATAACGTTGCTGCAAAAGTGCCGAAGCCTGAATCTGCGCCTGCTGCCAGCGCGCTGGATCTTCGTACAGTTGCACGGCCTGTTCGGCGAAGGTATTTGCGTCCAGGGCAACGGCTCCCGGCCAAGGAGCATCGCCGTGCATGGCTTCGGCGCCGATCGGTGTCGTCACGCTTGGCGTGCCACAGAGCATGGCATCGACAAGTTTGCCCTTGATTCCCGCGCCAAAGCGCAATGGCGCGAGGCAGACCCGCGCTGCGGACATCACTTCAAGCGCATCTTCGGCCCAGTCCATGATGTGAAAGCCTTGGGCCGGGTTGTGCAATGCGGTGGCTTTGGGCGGCGTATAGGCGCCATAGATATGCAGTTGCGCGCGAGGCAAGCGCGCGCGGATCAGCGGCCAGAGCGTGGTCTTCATCCAGAGCACGGCATCCCAGTTTGGCGCGTGACGGAAGTTGCCAATGCTGAGGAAATGCGCGCGCTCTTCGAAACCTGGCGCGGTGGTGTCCGGAAGATCAATCATCAACGGACACCAATGCAGGATTTGCCGAGGCAGGCCGAATTCCTCCACCAGCAGGTCGATCTCGACTTCGGAAATCATCAGGTTCAAATCACACCGGTACAGCGCAGCGATTTCCCGTTTGGCCAGATCGGTGCTCGCCATCAGCTGGAATTCTTCGTGCAATGCCGGTGCGAACAGTTCAGTGAAATCAGTCTGCTCATCGTCGCTTTTCAGCCGGTCTTTCAGACGCTGATGACGCGCATGCCGCAGGCTTTGCAGGTCGGAGGTTTCCAGGATGCGCAGGGCGTCCGGGCAGTGTTTCTCCACCCGCCAGCCAAACTGTTCTTCCATCATGAACTGATCGAACAGCACGATATCCGGCGCCAACTCGCTGATGAACGTATCAAAGCTGCTGTTGTTGAGTTCGATCGGCACTTCGCGAATGCCCAGCGCCGTCAGGTCAGCCTTGTGTTCCCCCGGGCCGGCCGGGCTGCTGAACGTGATGTCCCAGCCTTGCTCGAGGAACGCTTCAAGAATCTGCATGACATGCCCGCTGGCCGCCGAAGAGCGGGGCTCGGGCCAGACGTAGCCGATGACCAGGACTTTGGTGGGAACGGAGTGGGACATCACTGTATTCTCGGCGCGTAAAAAGGGCGCAATTAAACCACAGTGATGCGTGCTCATCGCCAGTGCCGGTTGATCACGATTGCTCGGGTTCCAGCCAATGCCGGTAGATGCGCAGGACTATTCCAGCATGGATTTGACCTTGTCGCGTAACTGGTCAATCGAAAACGGTTTGCCGATGACATGCATGTCGCCGGGTACTTCGATAGTCTCGGCATAACCGCTGGCAAACAGGATGGGCAGAGCAGGGCGCAGCTGACGGGCCTTTTGAGAAAGTTCGCGGCCATCCATGCCAGGCAGGCCGTGGTCGGTCATCATCAAATCGATGTCTTTGCCAGGATTCGCAAGAATCTCGAGTGCCGCGTTGCCATCATCAGCCTCCAATACCGTGTATTCCAGCTCTTCCAACACATCCACGATGAGCATGCGCACGATGTCGTCATCTTCTACGACAAGGATAGTGGAGGCATTGGCAGACATGGCAGGACTCTCAAAAATTGAAATCGGGGGATACCGGGCAAGCGAATTTTGCCGGACTCTTGCATGAGTAAGTGGCGCATAGCCACAAGTTCCCGAGCTGATACAAAAAAGAACAGGTCAGTGCGGTGCGGCAAGGATAACCGTTGGCGTCGTCCAATGCGCAGGCGCGCGTAGGAAAATGCCATCATTTGTGTGAGAAAAATGGATCCATGGCGGGGTTTTGGGGCAAACTCTCGGGTTTTCAACAGTTCGACAAGGCTGCCCCATGTCCTCTCCGTCCTCGGTTGATGAACAACGGTTCCGCAAACTTCTGAGTCGCAACGTCAGCCTGCCGCTGGGCGTCGGCGTGCTCAGCGCCGTGTTCTTCGTCTCGCTGATCACTTATTTGCTGTCGGTCATCCAATGGGTCGAGCACACCGACCGGGTGATCAATAACGCCAATGAAGCGGTGAAGCTCACCGTTGATCTGGAAACCGGCATGCGCGGCTATCTGCTCAGCGGTGACGAGCACTTCCTCGACCCGTACGAAGTTGCCAAGCCGCGTATCGAGGTCGCTCTCAATACATTGCTGGAGCTGACCGCCGATAATCCGGTGCAGACCGATCGCTTGCGCCGTTTGCAAGCCTTGCAGGTGGAATGGGCCAACTACGCGCAATCGATGATCGATCTGCAGCGCAGCAGCGGTGATTATCGAGGCGCGGTCAAGGCCGGGCGGGGCAAGCGCCTGACCGATGAAATCCGCAAGCAATTCGAGGACGTCATCGAGACCGAGCAGGTGCTGCGCGCCACGCGCAACGAGGATGTGCGCCGCACGACGATCTGGAGCATCACCCTTTACCTGATCTTCATCGTTGGCATCAGCGGTTTGCTGGCCTACATCGGCCGCCGTGATCTGCTCAACCTGTCGACCAACTACAGCGCCAACCTCGCCGCGCAACTGGCCAGCGCCGAACGCCTCGAGAAACAGGCGTGGCTGCGCAACGGCCAGACGCAACTGGCCGAGCAGGTGTTGGGTCAACTGACGCTGAACCTGCTGGGGCGCAACATTCTGCAATTCTGCGCGCAATACCTCGGCACTGCCGTCGCCGCGCTTTATGTGCGCGAAGAACATGGCGGCCTCAAGCGCGTGGCGACTTATGGTTTCTCCCGCGAGCAGGAAGAGCTCAATCAAACGATTTACAGCGGTGAAGGCATCGTCGGCCAAGTGGCAGAGCAGGCACGCCTGATCCGTCTCGACGCGGTCCCGGGCGACTATTTCAAAGTCAGCTCCGGTCTCGGTGCAGGCCTGCCGCACAGTGTGCTGGTGGTGCCGACCAGCGATGATGACCGGGTCAACGGCGTGATCGAACTGGGTTTCCTGCGTCCGCTGTCCGAGCGCGACATCGAACTGCTGGAATTGATTGCCGGCAACATCGGCACCTCGATCGAAGCGGCGCGTTACCGTCAGCGCTTGCAGGAAGTGCTCGCCGAAACCCAGCAGCTCAATGAAGAGCTGCAAGTGCAGCAGGAAGAGCTGAAGACTGCCAACGAAGAGCTGGAAGAACAGTCGCGGATTCTCAAGGAATCCCAGGCGCATCTGGAAACCCAGCAGGTGGAGCTGGAGCAGACCAACGAGCAGCTCGCCGAACAGCGCGATGCGATGGACAAGAAAAACACCGAGCTGAATCAGGCGCAGATCCAGCTCGAAGAGCGTGCCGAAGAGCTGCAACGCTCGAGCAAGTACAAATCCGAATTCCTCGCCAACATGTCCCACGAACTGCGCACGCCGCTCAACAGTTCGCTGATTCTGGCCAAGCTGCTGGCGGAGAACCCGCAGCAGAATCTGTCGGCGGAACAGGTCAAGTTTGCCGAATCGATCTATTCGGCCGGCAACGATCTGCTCAACTTGATCAACGACATTCTCGACATTTCCAAGGTCGAGGCCGGCAAGCTTGAAGTGATTGCCGAAAACACCCGCGTCGATCGTCTGGTCGACGGCTTGCGCTCAATGTTCGAACCGTTGGCGGCGGACAAGAAACTGGCCTTCAGCGTCGAGGTTCAGCCGGACGCACCGGGCTTGCTGTTCACCGACCGTCAGCGTCTGGAGCAGGTCATCAAGAACCTGCTGTCCAATGCGATCAAGTTCACCGAGCACGGCGCCGTCAGCCTGAGCATCACCGCGCAGCCGAATGATCACATCGCTTTCAGCGTCAAGGATTCCGGGATCGGTATCGCTGCCGATCAGCAGGAAAGTATTTTCGAGGCGTTCCGTCAGGCGGATGGCACCACCAATCGCAAATACGGCGGCACCGGCCTTGGCCTGTCGATCTCGCGGGATCTGGCGACGTTGCTCGGCGGTTCGATCAGCGTCGACAGCGTGCCGGGGCAGGGCAGCACGTTTACGCTGGTGTTGCCGCGTCAGTATCACGAATTCGGTGAAACGCCGGCCGCGCCGCTGACCTTCCACCCGGCACCTGTGACGCCTGCGCCAGTCGCGGTTGCCGCGCCGGTAGTATCGGCGATTCCGGCAGTCATCCCGCGCTTTGCCGACGATCGCGACAAGGCACCGTTCGCCACCCGCTGCATTCTGGTGGTGGAGGACGAACCGAACTTCGCCCGTATCCTCTATGACCTGGCCCATGAGTTGGGCTACATGTGTCTGGTCGCCCACGGCGCTGACGAAGGTTACGACCTGGCCCGCGAATTCGTGCCGGATGCGATCCTGCTCGACATGCGCCTGCCGGATCATTCCGGTCTGACCGTGCTGCAACGCCTGAAAGAACGCGCCGAAACCCGGCACATTCCGGTGCACGTGATTTCCGTGGAAGACCGAGTCGAAGCGGCCATGCACATGGGCGCGATCGGCTACGCAGTGAAGCCGACCACCCGCGAAGAGCTCAAGGATGTGTTCGCCCGCCTCGAGGCCAAGCTGACGCAGAAGGTCAAACGCGTGCTGCTGGTCGAAGACGACGATCTGCAACGCGAAAGCATCGCGCGGCTGATTGGCGACGAAGACATCGAAATCACTGCCGTCGGCCTGGCCCAGGACGCCCTGGAATTGCTGCGCACGACCATCTACGACTGCATGGTCATCGACCTCAAGCTGCCGGACATGCTCGGCAACGATCTGCTCAAGCGCATGTCCACCGAGGACATCTGCTCGTTCCCGCCGGTCATCGTTTACACCGGACGCAACCTGACCCGCGACGAAGAGGCCGAACTGCGCAAGTATTCGCGCTCGATCATCATCAAGGGCGCACGCTCCCCGGAGCGGTTGCTCGACGAGGTCACACTCTTTCTGCACAAAGTCGAATCGCAGCTGTCCCATGAACGGCAGAAGATGCTCAAGACCGCGCGCAGCCGCGACAAGGTCTTTGAAGGTCGCAAAGTGCTGCTGGTGGACGACGATGTGCGCAACATATTCGCCCTGACCAGCGCGCTGGAACACAAAGGCGCAGTCGTGGTGATCGGCCGTAACGGCCGCGAAGCGATTGAGAAACTTCATGAAGTCGAGGACATCGACCTGGTGCTGATGGACGTGATGATGCCGGAGATGGATGGCTTCGAAGCCACCATGGAAATCCGCAAGGATCCGCGCTGGCGCAAGCTGCCAATCATCGCGGTAACGGCCAAGGCCATGAAGGACGATCAGGAGCGCTGCCTGCAAGCGGGCGCCAACGATTACCTGGCCAAGCCCATCGACCTTGATCGTCTGTTCTCGCTGATACGTGTGTGGTTACCGAAAATGGAACGCATCTAGTGGAACGCAGCAGTCCGGCCGAGCGCAACAGCGAAATCGAATTACGCTTGTTGATCGAGGCGATTTACCTGAAATACAGCTATGACTTTCGCGACTACTCTGGCGCTTCGATCAAGCGCCGGGTGCAGCACGCGCTGAGTCAGTTCGAGTGCGCGACCATCTCGGCCCTGCAAGAAAAAGTCCTGCACGACCCGACCGCGTTCATGCAGCTGCTGCAACTGCTGACGATCCCGGTCAGCGAGATGTTCCGCGATCCGTCGCACTTCCTGGCGATCCGCAACGAAGTGGTGCCGCTGCTGCGCACCTATCCGTCGCTGAAGATCTGGATTGCCGGCTGCAGCACGGGCGAGGAGGTCTACTCGATGGCGATCCTGCTGCGCGAAGAAGGCCTGCTCGACCGCACGATCATCTACGCCACCGACATCAACCCGCGCTCACTGGAGAAGGCCAAGCAAGGGATTTTCTCCATGGAAAACGTCCGCGCCTACACTGCCAACTATCAGCAGGCCGGCGGTCAGCGTTCGTTTGCCGATTACTACACGGCAGCCTACGGCTACGCGATTTTCGACAAGAGCCTGTGCGAGAACGTGACGTTCGCCGACCACAGCCTGGCCACCGACAGCGTGTTCTCCGAAACCCAGTTGATTTCCTGCCGCAACGTGCTGATCTATTTCAACAAGAAGTTGCAGGACCGGGCGTTCGGGCTGTTCCATGAATCGTTGTCGCATCGCGGCTTTCTGGTGCTGGGCAGCAAGGAAACCCTGGATTTTTCCAACTATTCGAATCAGTTCGAGGCGTTGGTCAAACAAGAACGGATCTACCGCAAATCATGAACGACACCCCGAGCCTGCCTCGCATCGAGGCCGTCGTGATCGGCGCCTCCGCAGGCGGTGTCGAGGCGTTGCTGACCCTGCTCGGGCCATTACGCAAAGGCTATGTGCTGCCGATCATCATCGTTCTGCATCTGCCGGAAGAGCGCCGCAGTCATCTGGCCGAAGTGTTCTCCCGCCGTGTAGCGATGCCGGTCAAGGAAGCTGAAGACAAGCAGGACATTGAAGCCGGCACGGTGTATTTCGCCACCCCCGGTTATCACTTGTCGGTCGAAGCGGATCGCAGCCTGTCGCTGAGCCTGGAGGACCGCGTACATCATTCGCGGCCGTCTATTGATTACCTGTTTGAATCGGCCGCTGATGTTTACGGCGAGACACTCGCCGCCGTCCTGCTGACCGGCGCCAATCAGGATGGCGCGCGCGGGCTGGCCTGCGTCAAGCAGTGCGGCGGCCTGACCATTGTTCAAGACCCCGATGATGCACAAGTCGCCACCATGCCCCAAGCTGCACTGAACGTTCTGCAGCCGGATCATGTCCTACCCATTCACGGCATCGGCCGTCTGCTAGTCGAGCTGGAACGAATCGCATGCTGAGTAATATCCAAGCCAAACTGTTGATCGTTGACGATCTGCCAGAAAACCTGCTGGCGCTGGAAGCGCTGATCAAGCGCGAGGATCGCACGGTCTACAAGGCTCTGTCGGCGGACGAAGCACTGTCGCTGTTGCTGCAACACGAATTCGCCATGGCCATTCTCGATGTACAGATGCCCGGCATGAACGGCTTCGAACTGGCCGAGTTGATGCGCGGCACCGAGAAGACCAAGAACATTCCGATCATTTTCGTCAGCGCCGCTGGCCGTGAACTCAACTACGCGTTCAAGGGCTACGAAAGTGGTGCGGTGGACTTCCTGCACAAGCCGCTGGACATTCATGCGGTGAAGAGCAAGGTCAACGTTTTCGTCGATCTGTATCGCCAGAGCAAGGCCATGAAACAGCAGGTCGAGGCGCTGGAGCAGGCCCGACGCGAGCAGGAAGCGCTGCTGCAACAGCTGCAAAGCACTCAGCTTGAGCTGGAACAAGCGGTGCGCATGCGCGATGACTTCATGTCCATCGTCGCCCACGAGGTGCGTACACCGCTCAATGGCCTGATCCTCGAAACCCAGCTGCGCAAGATGCACCTGGCGCGGGACAACGCCGCAGCGTTCACGCTCGACAAGATGCAGGCAATGGTCGACCGCGATGAGCGGCAGATCAAAAGCCTGATTCGCCTGATCGAAGACATGCTCGATGTCTCGCGGATACGCACCGGCAAACTGTCGATCCGGCCCAATCGTTTCGATCTGGTGCAGTTGGTCAGCAATCTGCTGCAGAACTTTGCTCCGCAAATGGAGGCGGCAGAAACCAGCGTTTCCTTCGAGGCATCGGCGCCGGTAGAAGGTTGCTGGGACGAGTTCCGCATCGAGCAAGTGGTGTCCAATCTGCTGACCAATGCCTTGCGTTATGGTGGTCGCAGCCCGATTCAGGTGCGCGTCTACCGCGAAGGCGAGGAGGCGCGGGTCGAGGTCCAGGACCACGGCATCGGCATCAGCGCCGAGAACCAGAAGCGTATTTTTCAGCAGTTCGAACGGGTATCCGCCAAGACGGTGGTGGCCGGGCTCGGGCTGGGTCTGTTCATTTCCGAGCAGATCGTCGCCGCCCATGGCGGCTCCATCGTCGTCGAGAGTGAAATCAACGAGGGCGCCCTGTTTCGCGTTTGTCTGCCGATCCAGGAAAACGGCATATCCGACGCAACCTCTGAGTGACCACACGGTCGTATCAGCAGCTATTGACCGAACAAAGGCTTCCCATGAGCGTAGATGCGCAAGATGTAGTACTCGTCGTCGAAGACGAACCGGTTATCTTGATGGTCCTGGCGGATTACCTGTCAGGGCAGGGCTATCGCGTGTTGCAAGCGGAAAATGGCGAGCAGGCTTTCGAGATCCTCGCCAGCAAACCTCACCTGGACATGCTGATTACCGATTTCCGCCTGCCGGGCGGGATCTCCGGCGTGCAGATCGCCGAGCCGGCAGTGAAGCTGCGACCGGACCTGAAAGTGATTTTCATCAGCGGCTATCCGCAGGAAATCCGTGAAACCGGCAGCCCGATCACCAGCAAGGCACCGATCCTGGAAAAACCGTTCGATCTGGATGTGTTGCAGGAAAAGATTCAGGAATTGCTGGCCTGATATGTTGGAGCTGCCGAAGGCTGCGATCTTTTGATTTTGCTTTTTATAGATCAAGGTCAAAAGATCGCAGCCTTCGGCAGCTCCTGTAGATTCAGCTATTGATCATCTCGCGCACCTTGGCGGTGAGCAGATCAAAGGTGAAGGGCTTGGTGATCATCTGCATTCCCGAGTCGAGGAAGCCACCGCGCACCGCCGCGTGCTCGGCATAACCGGTGATGAACAACACTTTCAGACCTGGCCGATACTGCCGACCAACCTCCGCCAGTTGACGACCGTTCATCCCCGGCAGACCAACGTCACTGATGAGCAAATCAATACGTTGCGTCGAATTTAGGATCGGCATGGCGCCGTCGGCATCACCGGCCTCCACGAACGCATAACCCAACTCACTGAGCACGGCGCTGACCAACACGCGCACTGCCGGATCGTCTTCGACGATGAGTACGGTTTCGCCATCCATCGCATACGGAGCCTGCTGCGAATCCGAGACGGGAATTTCCACTTCTTCACCACGGAAACGCGGCAGGTAGAGTTTTACCGTGGTGCCTTCATCGATTTCACTGTCGATCGACACATGCCCGCGCGACTGCTTGCTGAAGCCATAGATCATCGACAGTCCGAGGCCGGTGCCCTGGCCGATCGGCTTGGTGGTAAAAAACGGATCGAACGCACGGCTGACGACGCTCTGCGGCATGCCGCTGCCATTGTCAGTGACGCTGAGCATCACGTAATCGCCCGGCTCCAGATTGCTGTAAGCCGCGGTGAAATCGCGATGCAGCACCTGGTTGCTGGTTTCCACCACCAGTTTGCCGCCCTCGGGCATCGCATCACGGGCATTGATTACCAGGTTGAGCAGGGCGCTTTCCAGTTGATTGGGATCGGCTTCGGCCACCCAGAGGTTGTCGTCCAGGCGCATTTCCAGATGAATGCTTTCATTGAGGCTGCGTTGCAGTAGCTCGCCCATCGACAGCACCAGCGTGTTCATCTGCACGGCTTTCGGGTCGAGGGATTGCCGGCGGGAGAACGCCAACAAGCGGTGAGTCAGGCCGGCGGCGCGGTTGGCGGAGGTCACGCCTAGATCGATCAGACTGTCGAGGTCTTCGGTGCGGCCCCGGGCCAGACGTCGGCGCAGCAGCTCCAGGCTACCAATGATGCCGGTAAGCATATTGTTGAAGTCGTGAGCGATGCCGCCAGTGAGTTGGCCGACCGCTTCCATTTTCTGCGATTGGCGCAGCGCTTCTTCGTTGTGGCGAAGCTGTGCGGTGCGCTCTTCAACCTGTTGCTCGAGGGTTTCCAGAGTTGATTGCAGGCGTCGTTCGCTTTCACTCAGGTCGATCAGCCGATCGCGCGCTTCATATTGTCGTCGCCGCCCACGCAGGGCGGCGGAGACCAGACTGACCAGCGTCGCGGGATGGAAGGGGCGCTCGAGAAAAGTCACGTTGCCGAGCAGGGTGCTGAGACGCGACGGCGGCCCTTGTTCATCGCCGCCATGATGAGTCAGCAGCACGATGGGCATGTCCGACCAAGCGGGCTGCTGGTCAAGGTAGGCGATAAGCCCTTCCAGTTCCGGTCCGCGCAACGCCTCAGCAGCAATCAGCAGCAATCCGGCGCCGACCTCCAGTTCCGTGCACAGAGCGCCGAGATTCGGCGCCACCATGCCGCCGTAACCGGCTTCGTTGAGAATCATCAACGCGATCTGGCTGTCGCGACCCATGGGCGCCAGCACCAGCACCCGCTCGGCCAACGGCGTGTTGACCGTCACAAGCTTTCATCCTCAAGCAATGGATTGCTCGCTCCCATGTAGGTCGGCACGCCACGCAGCACGCCCTGGAAGGATTCCAGCGGTTGGCCGATGGTCATGCCACGCGAGGAGATCCGGTATTCACGGATGGTCGACTCGTGGTTGCCGGTACGTTTCTTGATAATCGAGATCGCCCGGCGGACTTTGCCGAGGGCTTCGAAGTAGCGCAACAGAATCACCGTGTCGGCCAGGTAAGTGATATCGACAGGCGCCTGCATATCGCCCACCAGACCGTGCTGGGCGACCGTCATGAAAGTCGCCGCGCCTTTGCGGTTAAGGTACAGCAGCAGCTCGTGCATGTGCAGCACCAGCGCGTTTTCTTCCGGCATCGCTGCCTGATAGCCGTTGATGCTGTCGATCACCACGGTTTTGATACCCAGCTCATCGACGCAACGGCGCACGCGATGGGACAACTCACCGGGAGACAATTCGGCGGCGTCTACTTGTTCGATCAGCAGATTACCGGTGGCCTGCAAGGCTTTGAGGTCGATGCCGAGATGACGCATTCGTTCGAGCAGCAGGCCCAGCTCTTCATCGAAAATGAACAGCGCGGCTTTTTCGCCTCGGGCCACCGCTGCGGCGGCGAAGATCATCGAAATCATTGATTTGCCGGTACCGGCCGGGCCGAGAATCAGCGTGCTGGAGCCGGTTTCGATGCCGCCGCCGAGCAGGGCGTCCATTTGCGGGATGCCGCTGGACAACTGCAGCCGCGCGTAGTCGCCGCGATGTTCCGCCGCTACCAGGCGTGGGAAAACATGGACGCCGTCGCCCATGATGGTGAAATCGTGGAAACCGCCACGGTATTTCTGCCCGCGATACTTGACCACTCGTACCCGACGACGCTCGGCGCCGTAGCTTGGCGTCAGCTCTTCAAGGCGAATCACGCCGTGGGCGACACTGTGCACGGTCTTGTCGAGGGATTCGGTGGTCAGGTCATCGAGCAGCAGGACGGTGGCGTCGTAGCGCACGAAGTAATGCTTGATCGCCAGAATCTGCCGACGATAGCGCAACGAGCTCTGCGCCAGCAGACGGATCTCCGAAAGGCTGTCGAGCACTACACGGGTCGGTTTGAAGCGTTCGACCACTTCGAAAATCTGCCTGGTCGCCTCGCCCAGTTCAAGGTCCGAGGAATACAGCAGGCTTTGCTGGTGTTCGGCATTGAGCAGGCTTTCCGGCGGTGTCAGCTCGAAGATTTTGATGTTTTCGTTCAGCTCCCAGCCGTGGGAGAGCGCACCTTGACGCAGTTCTTTCTCGGTTTCCGAGAGAGTGATGTACAAGCAACGTTCCCCGGCCAGCGCACCGGCGCGGAGGAAATGCAAAGCCACGGTGGTTTTGCCGGTTCCGGGTTCCCCCTCGAGCAAAAACACATGGCCGCGAGACAGGCCACCGGCAAGGATGTCATCCAGACCTACAATGCCGACGGCGGCCTTTGCACTGATCAACTCGTTTGATGTAGTCAAAAAACGCCCTCTTATGACTAGGGTAATCCGGCGGCTGGCTTAAGTGAGCCGCCTGAATAACTTGACCTCAGGGCATGTTCACGGTTCCGCTTTTTCTTTCGACAGGTGGTTGATTGCACCCGCTTTACCTTGATTAAAGACCCTGTTGCAGGGCCGGGTCGTCCGGATTCAGCTGCTCCAGTTGCGCCAGCAGAATCTGCACATTCTGCAATTGGCCGCTTTCCTTCCAATAGTTGATCAACAACACCCGCGCCTTGCGGTCGGCGGGGTGGCGCTGGACGATTTCCTGCAGTTGTTTCTGCGCCGCTTCCAGTTCTTCCGCGCTGTGCAGAGTGGTGGCGAGGTCGTAGCGATAATCCTTGTTGTCCGGTTCCAGCTCGACTGCTTTGGACAGGCCGAGCAGGGCATATTCGCGCTGGCCGTGGTGCAGCAGCCACAGGCCGAGGGCATGTTGCAGATAGGCCGAATCGGGCTGCGTCTTGAGTTGGCGGGCGAGCAACTGGCGAGCGGCATCGCTCTGGCCCTGGCGGTCGAGCACATCGATCTGCATGACCAGCGCCGGCAGGTTGCCTGGTTCCAGGCGCAAGGTATTGTCCAAAGCCTGTTGGGCCTGTTTGTATTCGGCGTTGTGAATATAGAGACGGGCCAGTTGCGCATAGTTGGCGGCGCTTTCCGGCTGGCTTTCCAAGGTCTGTTGCCAGCCGTCGATGGCCTGCTGTAGCGGTGCGAAATACAGGCCGAGCTCGTCCGGGGCCAGGCCGAGCAGGGCATTGATCGCGGCGAAACGGACAGTTTGTTCTTCATCATCAAGCAACGGTCCTAGCAGCAGACTGCGCTGCCCGCCGGGCACCAGACCGACGATGCTTTTGATCGCTGCGACGCGAACTTGCGGCGCTTCGTGATGCAAGTCGATGTCCGCCAGCTTCAACGCCTGCGGACTGGGGTAATTGGGCAACTCGCCATGCAGCCAGACCCGGCGCTTGACCGAGATGTCCGGGCGGCCCAATTGCTGGTACAACTGGCGCGCCGCTCCGGGTTCACCGGTGCGCGCGGCGTTCAGCGCTTCGCTGTAGCCATGTTTGATAGCATCGGGGATGGTCGGAGTGCTGCTGCGCCAGGACAGCCAGACGACGCCGAGGATCAGTACGAGGCCTAAGCCGATCAGCAGGTTGCGGCGGGACTGAGTCATGCGGGTTTCCGAAAGCTTCGAACTTGAGCAGAGCGGCAAGCTTCGTTCAGCTTGGCGCGTGAGTCAAACCGTTGCCAGCGAATCGTCCTACAACACGTGTCGACTGTGAAATCCGTCAGGCTTTTGCTGCAATGTCTACGCTTGCAGAAGTCGTTTTAAAGAGAGTGCCCATGTCTGCGCTGTACACCTATTTCAAGGCTTTGATCCATCCCGGTCAGGCTGTTCTGCTGTTTGCCCTGCGGACCATCGCCGCCGGGCTGTTGACCCTTTATCTGGCGTTCATCTTCGATCTCGAACAGCCGAAGTGGTCAATCATGGCCGTGGTGATCGTCAGCCAGCCACTGGCAGGGATGGCACTGGCGCGCAGTTTCGGCCAGGTGATCGGCACCACCGTGGGTGCGGCGGTGGCGGTGCTGATCATGGCGATTTTCCCTCAGGCGCCGCTGCCGTTCATCACGACATTGGCGTTGTGGCTGGCGCTGTGCACGGCGGGCGGCACCTTGTTGCGCTACACCAGCTCCCAGGCGTTCGTGCTCAGTGGTTACACCGCAGTCGTGGTGGCCTTGCTGGCGATTCCGGATCAGGACGGCACCTTTCTGCTGGCGGTCACCCGCGTCACCGAAACCCTGTTGGCGGTTGCCTGTGTCTGTGTGGTCAGTTTGCTGACGGCCCGGCCTGAAGCCGTCGCCAAGGGCTATTTCACCAAAATCGATCAGGTCATAAAACTGGCCGCCAGCCACGCCGCCGAAGTGCTTCGCACGGAAGAAAGCGAAGCCGATTTCCAGCGTCGGCAGATGCAGCTGCTCGGCGAGATCAGCGCACTGGAAGGTTTACGACGTCATTTGTATTTCGATGCCCCACGTTTGCGCGATGCCGACAATCTGGTATTGCTGCTCGGCAATCAACTGATGCTGCTGACCTCGCGCCTGACCGCGCTGCGTCATCAGCGCGAATTGCTCATCGAACGCTGGGAGGGTGATCTGCCGCTGGAGGTCCAGCAGCTGCGTGCCGAGGAACTGGCGTTGCTTGAGCAACTGGCGCAACAGGGCCGCGCGCTGTCTGGCGCCGATCGGCAGCGTTTCGTCACCTTGCAGCAACAGTTCGAAGCATTGGCGTACAAGGCCGAGCAGCAGACCGAGAACATGAGCGCGACCCTGCGTTCATTGGCTTGGGCGCTGCGTTGGGAGCAGGCGCGCCTGTTGCAGCAACTTGAGCAGATCCTCGAACTGAGCGACGCGATTCAGGAAGGGAGCCCGGCCAGTTGCCTCTATCGCGGCCAGAGCAGTCCGTTGCACCTGGATTTCACCCTGGCCTCGATGAATGCGATCCGCGCCTTTACCGCGCTGTTGGTCAGCGGGTTGATCTGGATCGAAACGGCCTGGGATGGCGCGCGCGGCGGAATGATTCTGGTGGGGATTCTCTGCTCGCTGATGGCGACTTTTCCGCGTCCGCTGATGGCTGCGCAAAGCTATGCGCGAGGCTTGGGCCTGGCGCTGGTGGTGTCGGCGTTCTACCAGTTCATGCTGGTGCCGGCGATCAGTGATTTCGAGCTGCTGGCCTTGCTGCTGGCGCCGCTGCTGTATGCCATTGCTGTGGGCATTTCCAGTCCGGCCACCGCCGGCATCGGCATGGGCCTTGGGCTGTCGAGTTTTCTCATGCTCGGACCGCAAAATACCGGCACTGGGCAGAACACGGCGATCCAATGGTTCGAATTCGGCGGCGCCTACGTCAGCGCAGCGATGCTGGCCCTGATCGTTTATGCGCTGATCTTCCCGTTCCGCCCGGCCTTGCGCATCCGCCGCCTGTACGGCGAAGCGCGGGAGCAGGTGTACCAGCTGAGCAAATTGCCTGCGACCGATGAACAACAATTCGCTTTCGAGAGTCGGATGACCGATCGCCTGACCAGCATGCTCGGCCTGCTGCCAGCGGCGAACGATCGTGCCATGCAGCGCTTGTATGAAATCAGCCTGGCATGCGTGGCCTTGGGCGTGGCGATGCATCAGCTGCGGCAGCAGGCGCAGAACAATGGGTTGCTCACCGATGCGTTCGGCCAACGCCTGGCGTCGGCGTTGCGCAAGACCGGTCGTTTGGTTGCCGGTCGCGACGATGTCCAGCTTGCGGCGCTGCTGGCCACGTTGCACCAGCTCGGAGACGAGCTGGACGAGCTGCACGCCGTCAGTCATGAACATCTTTGGTCGGTGTTTCGCATGCGTGTGGCGCTGCTGATTGTGGTGTCGTTCCTTGAGCGGCACGGCGATTATTTGCAACCTCAAGGCCTGGAAGGAGAACCGCAACTTGCCCATTGATTTCGAAATTGGCGGGGTTTATCTGCCGCCGATTGCCCAGGCACTGTTACTGGCGATTCCGATTTTCATGTTGCTGGACTGGTGTCTGCGGCGCCTCGGCGTGCTGCGCCTGGTGTGGCATGAAGCACTGTTCGAAGGCGCGCTGTATGCCTGTGTTAGCGCCACGCTGATTCTGTTGATGGGAGCCTGATGTCTTGAAAGCACTAGTTGCACGAATGATGACCGTGGCAGTGGTGATCCTGGCGATCGTCCTCGGCTGGTTCGCCTGGGAGTATTACACCCGCGCGCCGTGGACACGGGATGCTCGGGTGAGGGCGGATGTGGTGACGCTGTCGGCGGATGTTTCGGGGCGAATCGTCAAACTGGCAGTGCAGGACAATCAGCATGTCGACAAGGGCCAATTGTTGCTGGAGATCGATCCGGCGCGCTATCAACTGGCGGTCGAGCATGCCCGGCGTTCGGTGGAAGTGTCCAAGGCGTCGCTGGGGCAATCGCAAGCGGCAATCGTCGCCAGTGAAGCGTTGCTCAAACAACGTCAAAGCGAGGAACGCCGGCGCCGCACGCTGAAGCAGGGCTTCGCCATTTCCGGTGAAGAATGGGAGAAGGCCAGTACCGACGTGGCGGTTGCCCAGGCGGATCTGTTGCGCAATCAGGCCAACCTCGGGCTGGCCGAAGCCAATGTGCAACTGGCAATTGCCGCGCTGACCCAAGCCGAACTGGACTTGCAGCGCACCCGCGTTGAATCGCCAGTGAGCGGTTACGTGACCAACCTGCTGACCCGCCAGGGTGATTACGCACAGGCGGGCGGGGCAGTGCTGGCGCTGGTCGACAGCGATTCGTTCTATGTCAGTGGTTACTTCGAGGAAACCAAGCTGCCGCGAATCGAGGAGGGTGATCGGGTACGCATTCAATTGATGAGCGGTGAGCGTTTCGGCGGCACGGTAGAAAGCATCGCCTTCGCCATCGCCGACCGCGAAAACGCGCCGGGCAGTCGTCTGCTGGCGAACATCAACCCGAGTTACACCTGGGTGAAACTGGCGCAACGGGTGCCGGTGCGTATCGGCATCGATGGCGACTTTGCCGGCAAGCATCGCCTGCGCGCCGGTACAACCGCCACCGTCACCGTCCTGGAGGAGCACCGCTGATCCCCTGTGGGAGCGAGCCTGCTCGCGAAGGCGGAGTATCAGCCACCGCTGATATGTCTGACCTGACGCTTTCGCGAGCAGGCTCGCTCCCACAAGAAACCCAGTGCTGCACAAAGGCATAAAAAAACCCCGCGACCGAATGATACGCGGGGCAAAAAATTTGGTTGGTTGCGGCCAACCAAAGGAGCTCTTTAACAATCTTTACTTGCTGGCAACTGTCTCCGGTTGCCAGCCACCGCCGAGGGCCTTGTAGATTGCGACGATGCCGCGATACAGCTCGACTTCGGCCTGGGCCTGAGTGTCTTCGGCGTTCAGGCGCTCACGCTGGGCGTCGAGCAGGACGAGGAAATCGGTGGTGCCTTCGCGATAACGGATTTCTGCCAGATCGGCAGCCTTGCGACTCGATTCGCTCTGACGGATCAGCGAGATCAGGCGTTGCTGACGCTTGCCGTAATCGCTGAAGGCGTTTTCCGATTCTTCCAGCGCCAGCAGTACTTGTTGCTCGTAGTTGGCCAGCGCGCCTTCGGCGTCAGCATCGGCGCCGCGCAAACGGGCACGGACGCTGCCGAGGTCAAACGCCGCCCAGGTGATGCTCGGGCCGAGCGCCCAGGCGTTGGCCGCCGAAGAACCGATCTGCGAACCACGCCCGGCGGTCCAGCCGAGGAAGCCGCTGAGGCTGACCCGGGGGAACAGGTCGGCTTTGGCCACGCCGATGCGCGCAGTGGCCGAAGCCAATTGCCGCTCGGCGCTGAGGATGTCCGGACGACGTTGCAGCAGTTCACCCGGATCACCGATTGGCAGCGCCTTGGCGATGGCCGGCAGATCTTTCGGGCTCAGGTCGACGGTCAGTTTGTCCGGGCGTTCGCCGAGCAGGGTAGCGATACGGTTTTTCTGCCGAACCTGTTCCGCCTGCAACTGCGGCACGGTGGCTTCGACGTTGGCCAGACGCGCATCGGCGCGCTCGACATCAAGCTGATCACCGACACCGGCGTCACGCAGGCTGATGGTGATCTTGCGCGACTCCTGCTGGTTGTTCAGGTTGGCCACGGCGATTTTTTCCCGCAGCTGGGCGCCGCGCAGTTGACCGTAGGCGTCGACCAGTTCGGCAATCATGGTGACTTGCAGCTGGTACAGATCGGCTTCGGCGGCCTGCTGGTCGGCATCACTGGCTTCCAGATTGCGCTGGATGCGGCCGAACAGGTCGAGCTCCCAGGCCATGTCCAGACCGAGGTCATAGCGCTCGCTATTGACCCGGTCGGTGGTCTGGCCGGGAATCTGGCCCTTGCCCAGGTCACTGCTGGCGCGGCTGGTGATGGTCGGCATCGCGTCATTGCTGGCGTCGTCGCGGATTGCCCGGGCGGCTTTCCAGCGGGCGAACGCCACGCGCAGTTCACGGTTGCCTTGCAGCGACTGGCTCACCAACTGGTTCAGGGTCGGATCATCGAATTGCTGCCACCAGATGCCTTCGAATTTCGAGCGGTCGAAGTTCTTTTGTCCGGCGGCGCCGTCGGTGGCGGTGGTGATATTGGCCGCCTCCGTGGCTGGGGTCTTGTAGTCGGGGCCGACGGCGCAGGCGCTGAGGGCCAGCACCAGCAGACTCGGCAGGAAGACTTTCAGACTCATTGTTGCGCCTCCAGTGGCTTTTGAAGAGTGTGCGCCTTGGCTGCTTTGCGCTGCTCGCCGCGTTCGACAAAGTTACGGATCAGTACGTAGAACACTGGCGTCAGCAGCAGACCGAAGAAGGTCACCCCGAGCATCCCGGAGAACACCGCCACACCCATGGCGTGACGCATCTCGGCACCGGCACCGCTGGAGAACACCAGTGGAACCACACCCATGATGAACGCGAAGGAGGTCATCAGGATCGGCCGCAGACGCAGGCGGCAGGCTTCCAGCACCGCTGCGAGCGGGTCGAGGCCTTCTTCCTGTTTATCCTTGGCGAACTCGACGATGAGAATCGCATTTTTACAGGCAAGTCCTACCAGTACGATCAAGCCGATCTGGGTGAAGATGTTGTTGTCACCGCCGGAGATGATCACACCGGTAATGGCCGACAGCAGGGTCATCGGTACGATCAGAATCACCGCCAGTGGCAGGCTCCAGCTTTCGTATTGTGCGGCGAGCACCAGGAACGCCAGCAGTACGCAGAGCGGGAACACGAACAGCGCGGTGTTGCCGGACAGAATCTGCTGGTAGGTCAGGTCGGTCCACTCGTAGGTCATGCCGTTCGGAAGTTCTTCCTTGAGCAGTTTCTCGATGGCTTTTTCCGCCTGGCCGGAGCTATAGCCCGGGGCTGCGGCACCGTTGATTTCAGCGGTGATGAAGCCGTTGTAGTGCATCACGCGATCCGGTCCCGAGGTGTCGCTGACCTTGATGAAGGTCGCCAGCGGGATCATCTCGCCTTTGTTGTTGCGTACTTTCAGCTGACCGATCTGATCGGATTCAAGACGGAACTGCTGTTCGGCCTGAACGTTGACCTGATAGGTGCGCCCGAAGCGGTTGAAGTCGTTGGCATACAGCGAACCCAGGTAGATCTGCAGGGTGTCGAAGATGTCGCTGACGGCCACGCCGTGGGTCTTGGCTTTTTCACGGTCGATGGCGGCATCGACCTGTGGCACGTTCACCGTGTAGCTGGTGAACAGGCCGGCCAGTTCCGGCACGTTGTGGCTCTTGTTGATGATGTTCATGGTTTCTTTGTACAGCTCGTCGTAGCCGAGGTTGCCCCGGTCTTCGATCTGCAGGCGGAAACCGCCAATGGTGCCCAGGCCTTGTACCGGCGGTGGCGGGAAGATCGCCATGTACGCTTCCTGAATGTTCGCGTACTGGCCGTTCAAGGCACCGGCAATCGCACCGGCGGACATGCTCGGGTCTTTACGCTCGTCGAACGGTTTCAGGGTCACGAAGACGATGCCGGCGTTCGGGCTGTTGGTGAAGCCGTTGATCGACAGGCCCGGGAACGCTACGGCGCTTTCCACGCCCGGCTGTTTCAGCGCGAGGTCGGACATGCGCTTGATCACGTCTTCGGTGCGATCCAGGCTCGCGGCATCCGGCAATTGCGCGAAGGCCACCAGGTATTGCTTGTCCTGGCCGGGTACGAAACCGGTCGGCGTGCTGGAGAAACCGAAGAAGGTCAGCACCATCAGGCCTGCATACACGAGCAGGGCGATGCCGCTGCTGCGGATGACCCGGCGCACGGTGCCGACGTAGCCATGACTGGCACGGTCGAAGAAACGGTTGAACGGACGGAACAGCCAGCCACCGAAGATTCTGTCGAGCACTTTCGAGAAGCGGTCTTTCGGCGCGTCGTGACTTTTCAGCAGCACAGCAGCCAGCGCTGGCGACAGGGTCAGCGAGTTGAACGCCGAGATCACTGTCGAGATCGCGATGGTCAGTGCGAACTGTTTGTAGAACTGCCCGGTGAGGCCGGAAATGAATGCCGCCGGGATGAACACTGCACACAGCACCAGTGCCGTGGCCACGATCGGCCCGGTCACTTCACGCATGGCGCGCTTGGTCGCTTCGACCGGCGTCAGTCCAAGTTCGATGTTCCGTTCGACGTTCTCCACCACGACGATGGCGTCGTCGACCACGATACCGATGGCCAGTACCAGGCCGAACAGCGACAAGGCGTTGAGCGAGAAGCCGAACAGGTGCATGACCGCAAACGTACCGATCAACGATACCGGCACTGCCACCAACGGAATGATCGAGGCGCGCCAGGTCTGCAGGAACAGAATCACCACCAGCACCACAAGGATCAGCGCTTCGAACAGGGTGTGCACCACCGCCTCGATCGAACCACGAACGAAGATCGTCGGGTCATACACGATGCTGTAATCCATGCCTTGCGGGAAGCCTTTCTTCAGCTCTTCCATCTTGCCGCGCACTTCGTTGGAAATGTCGATGGCGTTGGAACCGGGACGCTGGAAGATCGGGATCGCCACCGCCGGCTGATTGTTCAGCAGCGAGCGCAAGGCGTATTGGCTGGAACCCAGTTCAATGCGTGCAATATCCTTCAGGCGAGTGATCTCACCGTCATCGCCTGCACGAATGACGATGTTCTCGAACTCTTCCTCGGAAACCAGACGGCCTTGGGTGTTGACCGACAGCTGGAAGCTTTGCGCGGTCGGGGCAGGGGGCGCACCCAGTTGACCGGCGGCGACCTGACGGTTCTGCTCGCGAATCGCGGCCACCACATCGGTGGCGGTCAGATTGCGCGAAGCGGTCTTGTTCGGATCAAGCCAGACGCGCAGCGAGTAGTCGCCCATACCGAACAACTGCACATCACCGACACCACCCAGGCGAGCCAGCTCATCCTTGATGTTCAGGATCGCGTAGTTGGACAGGTACAGCATGTCGTAGCGCTTGTCCGGTGAGGTCAAGTGCACAACCATGGTCAGGTCGGGCGAAGCCTTGTCGACGGTGATACCGATGCGCGTCACTTCCTCGGGAAGCTTCGGCTCGGTCCGGGTCACCCGGTTCTGCACCTGCACCTGCGCGTTGTCCAGGTCAGTGCCCAGGGCGAAGGTGATGGTCAGGGTGATCTTGCCGTCAGCGGTCGATTGCGAGGACATGTACAGCATGTTCTCGACGCCGGTGATGGCCTGCTCCAGCGGAGCGGCCACGGTTTCACCGATGACTTTGGGGTTTGCCCCCGGGAAGTTGGCGCGCACGACCACGGTCGGCGGCACGACTTCCGGGTATTCGCTGATCGGCAACTGGAACAGCGAGATCGCACCGGCGATCAGGATCAACAGCGACAGCACCGCTGCGAAGATCGGCCGGGAAATGAAGAATTGGGAAAAATTCATCGGAGTTGTCGTCCCTTAACCGCGTGGGGTCGTAGCAGCCAGCTTCGCAGCCGAACCCGATGCACCCTTGGCGGGGGCAACTTTGGGCAGGTTGCTGGCTTCCAGCGCTTGACGTTGTTGAGCGAGGGCGGCGAGGGTCTGCTCGCTGGCCATCGGAATCACCTCAGGGGTGACCGGTGAGCCAGGACGAACCCGTTGCAGACCCTTGACGATGATGGTGTCGTCCTTGTTCAGGCCGTTGCGGACGATGCGCAGGCCTTCGATTTTCGGACCGAGTTCAACGGCGCGGTAGGCGGTCTTGTTGTCGCCATCCATCACCAGCACGAACTTCTTGCCCAGGTCAGTGCCCACGGCTTCGTCATTGATCAGCATGGCGTTGTAGGTGCCGCTGCCAACCAGCTTCAAGCGAGCGTAGAGGCCAGGGGTGTAGGTGCCGTCAGCGTTGTCGAAGACTGCGCGACCACGGATGGTGCCGGTTTTCGGATTGACCTGGTTGTCGACGAAGTTCATCTGGCCGAGGTGCGGGTTGCCGTCTTCGTTGGACAGGCCCATGTACACCGGTGTGGTGGCGCCGCGCTGGCCGTTGCGGGCCAGTTGGGTGTATTTGAGGAACACGCGTTCGTCGGCGTCGAAGTAGGCGTAGACCTTGTCGGTGGAGACGACGCTGGTCAGCGCGGTGGTGTCGGCGGTCACCAGGTTGCCTGCAGTGATTTCGGCGCGGCTGACGCGGCCGCTGATCGGTGCGGTCACGCGGGTGAAGCTCAGATTCAGTTTGGCCAGGTCCAGTTGTGCCTGCAGGGCACCGACGGCGGCGCGGGCCTCTTGGGCAGCGCTGGTGCGCGAGTCGGCCAGTTCAGCGGAAATGGCGTTGCTGGTACGCAGGCGTTCGCCGCGCGCCGCTTCGTTTTCGCTGCGAGTGGCGGTGGCGCGGGCTTGAGCAACCAGAGCTTCGAGGCGGCGTACCTCAGCCTGGAATGGACGCGGGTCGATCTGGAACAGCAGGTCGCCTTTCTTGACCAGCGCGCCTTCGGTGAACGCGACCTGATCGATCTGGCCCGAAACCCGTGGGCGGATTTCAACGGTTTCCGGCGCTTCGAGGCGCCCGGTAAATTCGTCCCACTCGTTGACCGGTTGTTCCAGCACCTTGGCCACGCTGACTTTGGCAGCGGGCGGGGCGCCGGCAGTCTCCGGAGTTTTGCCGCAGGCGCTCATCACCAGTACGGCCAGCATGGCCAACGGGAAGCGCAAATGTTTGAGTGATTGTTCCATGGATGCAATCCGCCGAAGTATTGAAGATGGGCGGATGATGCTCGGCGCGGGTGTGATGGCACGAATCGAATGAAGCAAAGGTAACTATCATTCGGAATGATATAAGAACCGAGGTAGCCCTCTAGCATGCACCTTTCGTTAGGGGGCTATCAATCGGCCTGAAGGCAATTCTGTGTTGCTTGATCTGCAATGATTGCGACCGAAGCTGCGCGCGGAGGATTATCCGGCGATTAAATGCCTCGCTGCTATCAGCACCTCGCCCACTTGCCGGAGCAATACGCCAATGTCGCGGAATGGGCAATCAAGGGAGTTTCGCTCTAACATGAGCGTAACCTCATGCTCTGATATTTACCGTCCCCGGATCATTTTTATGCGAGACCTGCCCCCGACCGCGACCCTGCGGGCTTTCGAAGTGGCCACCCGGCACCCGACGTTCACGGCTGCCGCTCAAGAACTGCACGTGACCCAAAGCGCTGTCAGTCATCAGCTCCGGCATCTGGAAGAACTTTGGGGATTGCAATTGTTCGAGCGCGGCAAGGCGTTACGCCTTACAACAGCGGGGGCGACGCTGGCGCCGATCGTGCGCGAGTTTTTCATGAGCCTCGAGGCCACGCTGGAGGATCTGCGCGAGCAAAAGGACAGGGTTCGCCTGACCGTCAGCACCACTTATTCGTTTGCCTTGAAGTGGCTGCTGCCACGCTTGCCGAATCTGTCGCGCCTGCACCCGGAGCTGTTGGTGTCGCTGGATACCACGGACACGATCATCCATTTCGCCAGCGGCGAAGCCGATGTCGCCATTCGCTTGGGCAAGGGCAATTATCCCGGTCTGTATTCGGAGTTTCTGTTTGGGGAGCAGGTGTTTCCCGTGGCCAGCCCCGAGATGCTGCAGCGTGTCGGCATGCCGGGCGCTCCCTCCGATTTGCTGCAGTTGCCGTTGCTGATTCGCGACGGCGCCGAGTTGGCGCCGAAATGGGAGGTGTGGTTTGAGTCCGTCGGGCTGGCATTTTCGCCGCTGCGCGAAAGCGTAAGGTTTGGCGACACCAACATGACTGTCGAAGCTGCATTGCTCGGCCAGGGTGTGGCGCTGGTGCGCAGCGGCCATGTCGAAAATGAAATCGGCGACGGCCGCTTGGTAAGGCTGTTCGATGTGCCGTTCACATCGCCGCTTGCCTATTATTTCGTCTGTCCCAAAGGCATCGAAGCCCAGCCGCATATCCTCAAATTTCGCGAGTGGTTGCTCAGTGAGGCGTTGAAAGTGCAGGGCGCGCAGCACTGAGTCATGAGGTATTGCTCATGACTGGATGAAGAGACTTCTCTGTAATGTGGGCTGCAGCGATGACTAAAATGCCGCATGCCAATCCATCTCGTACTCCTCGTTCTGTTCGCCGCGCTCCTGCACGCCAGCTGGAACGCGCTGCTGCGCGGCGGTGCCGATCGGCTCTGGTCGATGACAATAATGTGCGTGGCCATCGCCATCGTCTGCCTCATTGCCACCTTTTTCATGGCCGCGCCTGCACCTGAGAGCTGGGGGTATGCGCTGCTCTCGGCACTGCTGCATGTCGGCTACAACCTGTTCCTGGTGCGCAGCTATCGGGTCGGCGATCTAGGGCAGATCTATCCGATTTCCCGCGGCTCGTCACCGGCGCTGATCACCCTCGGCGCCGCGCTGTTTGCCGGCGAAACCATTACTCCCGCTGAGCTGCTCGGCATCGGTCTGGTATCCGGCGGAATCATTTCCCTGGCCTTTCGCGGGCGCAGCCTGTCGGTGCCGAGCCTGCCGTATGCGCTGGGCACCGGTTGTTTCATCGCTGCCTACAGCGTCGTCGATGGCATTGGCGCCAGGCTTTCCGGTGCGCCGCTCGCGTACACGGTGTGGATGAGCGCCCTGTGGGGTGTGTTGATGCCATTGGTGTATATCGGCCTGCGCGATGCTCGCAGTCTGTTTTCCGTACGGCCCGCAATGCTGACCGCTGCGGTCGGCGGACTGGTCTCGTTGCTGGCCTACGCAATCGTTATCTACGCCATGAACGAAGCGCCACTGGGTGCGGTGTCGGCCTTGCGCGAAACCAGCGTGTTGTTCGCGGCATTGCTCGGCTATTTGTTCCTCGGTGAAAAGCTCACCGTCCGCAGGATGCTGGCGTGCGTGGTCATCGCCAGCGGCGCCATCATCATCGGCTGACACAGCCCAACTGCTCAGGAGAACGTCGCATGGATAACGTTTCGCAGGCCCCGCTGATTCTGATCACCGGCGGCAGTCGCGGAGTCGGCGCCGCCACCGCCCGACTCGCTGCCGCGCAAGGCTACGACGTCGCCATCAGCTACGTCGCCAACGAGTCCGCCGCGCTGGCGGTGGTGGCGGATATCGAAGCATTGGGGCGCAAAGGCCTCGCGGTGCGTGCTGACAGTGCTGACCCCGAGCAGGTTGCTGAACTGTTCTCGGCTCTCGATCGCTCATTTGGACGGATCGACGTTCTGGTCAATAACGCTGGCGTTCTGGCAAAACAGTCACGCATGGAGGACCTGAGCTTTGAACGCATGCAGCGCATCTTCGCGGTCAATGCTCTGGGACCGATCCTGTGCGCGCAGCAAGCGGTGAAGCGCATGGCTTATCGGCACGGCGGCACAGGTGGGGCAGTGATCAACGTTTCTTCTGCCTCGGCGCGCCTGGGCAGCCCGAATGAATACGTTGACTACGCAGCATCGAAAGGCGCGCTGGAAACTTTCACCATCGGCTTTGCCAAAGAAGTCGCGCGCGAGGGTATTCGGGTCAACTGCATTCGCCCGGGGCACATCTATACCGACATGCACGCCAGCGGCGGCGAACCGGGGCGGGTGGATCGCGTGAAGGACACGATCCCGATGGGGCGGGGCGGTCAGCCGGAAGAGGTGGCGCGGGCCATCTTGTGGCTGGCCAGCGCGGAGGCCTCGTTTGTCACGGGTACTTTTCTGGATGTGACTGGCGGCAAGTGATTCGGGTCGGGAAAGAGGCTAAAGGGCTTTCAGGGTCCAGATTCAGAGGGGGCGCCTGATCTTCCTGTTCTTGGCCAGTCAGGTCATGGGGTCAGGTCGTTCAGCCGCAGGCAAGTGCAAATGCGCTTCCATGGCGTCATGAAGGAGTCTGACGACCTCGATCACGTCGTCATTTGCCACGCGATAGAACACGATATGGCGCGGGCTCTTGACCGTTCCATGAGTGGGTTTCGCCTGCTGGCGTGAATAGATGAGGTGGTAGCTGCGGAGGCCTGGTGCAAGCTCATCGCGGTCATGGCTGCCAATGCGATAAGGCTTGTCGGCCAGCGCTTGCAGCGCTGCAAGGATCAGCGCTTGGTAGCGCTGGCGGGCCTGGTCGCCGAACTGGGTATGGGAGAGTCTGAGTATGTCGACAATGTCGGCGCGCGCGGGGTTGGAAATCCGATATCGCGGTATCCTCAGTGTTTCTCGCGCGCGGGGAGGGTAGCCTCCTGGCTCAAGCCTTCAAGGTAACGTTCCAGATCCCCTTCGTTCACCTGAGTAAAACGCCCACGCTCAAGATCCATGATGCCGATCGAGGTCGCCTGACGCAGTGCCTCGATTTTGGCGGTATCTTCGGCGACGCGCTGCTCCAACAGCCGCAAGCCTTCGCGCATTACCTCACTGGCATTCTGATACCGGCCTGACTGGACAAGGTCATGAATAACCTGTTCCTGGTGAGGAGTGAGCACTACGTTTCGGGTCGCCATAATTATCTCCAGTGCTGGCCAAACCGGTAGTTACGAACATTGGCATATTATGCCAATTTGCCCGTCCGGATATTGAATCGGGATCTGATTCCGACGGGGTGCGTCCTACGGTACTTCCGATAAAGCACCCTAGCCGACGATACCTAAAGACTATCCGGATCCCCGAAAAACATCTGAATCCGCGACCTCAACCACCGCTCTCCCGGGTCGTTGTCCTGCGAGCCACGCCAAGCCATGTGCAGTTCAAACGTACGCGTCGGCAGTGGCGGATCTTCAGCACGAAGCCCACCAGCCGCCGTCAGTGCCTCAGCCGTGTAATCCGGCACGGTCGCGACGATATCGGTGCCCGCCAGCAGCGTGCCGAGTCCGTTGAACTGTGGCACTGCCAGCACCACGTGCCGTTTGCGTCCGAGTTTTTCCAGTTCTTCATCGACAAAACCACTGAGGTCTCCAGCGAACGACACCAGTGCGTGCGGTCGGGCGCAGTAGTCGTCGAGGCTCAGCGGCCCCGGCACGGTGTCGGCGCGCAGCAGCTTCGGTGCGCTGCGGCGCAGGACCTTGCGCTTGGCGTTGGCCGGCAGGTCGGTGGTGTAGCTGACGCCGATCGAAATCTCGCCGGAGGCGAGCAGGCCCGGCATCAAGATGTAGTTGACCCGCCGCACCACGAGGACGATGCCTGGTGCTTCGGCGCGCAGGCGCTTGAGCAGCATCGGCAGCAGGGCGAATTCGACGTCGTCGGATAATCCAATGCGGAACACCGATGTGCTGGTCGCCGGATCGAAATCGGCGGCGCGACTGACGGCGGTCGAGATCGAATCAAGGGCGGGCGAGAGCAGGGCGAAGATTTCCACCGCGCGGGCGGACGGCTCCATGCTGCGGCCGGTGCGGACAAACAAGGGATCGTCAAACAGGCTGCGCAGGCGCGACAAGGCCGCACTGATAGCCGGTTGGCCGAGGAACAATTTTTCCGCGGCCCGAGTCACACTGCGTTCGTGCATCAATGTTTCGAACACGATCAGCAGGTTCAGGTCGACACGACGCAGGTCATTACGATTCATCTGGAGTCCTGGCAGAGTCATCAAACTTGACGAGGGCGACCATATGAGAACAATGGCCGGCATGAATCTTACGGGGAAAGGCTGGTACTCTGCACCGGAAAATTCAGCTTTACTGCGACGGTGGCAGGCCTTTTTTCATGGATTCTGCCAATGCCGCCCTTGATGCGGAATCAATGACAGGCATGTCGACTATTAATAGCCACTGATGGTCTTGGGTCCAAAGCCCAGATAGAGTTCATGGCATTAGAGGTTACTTTGACGAGGTTTGCGATGTCCCGCACGATCCGTTTTCACAAGTTTGGTCCGGCCGAGGTGCTCAAATGCGAAGAGCATGCGGCTGCTCAGCCAGGTCCTGGCGAAGTGCAGGTGCGTGTCGAGGCAATCGGCATCAGTTGGTACGACACCCTGTGGCGCCAGAATCTGGCGTCGTCCCAGGCACGTCTGCCTTCGGGCCTCGGTCATGAAATGGCTGGCGTGGTCACTGCGGTGGGCGCTGATGTCGACGACCTGTCCGTCGGCGACAAAGTGGCCAGCTTTCCGGCGGAAAGCCCGAACGACTATCCGGTTTACGGCGAGTCGATCGTTCTGCCGCGCACCGCGCTGACCCGTTATCCCGATGTGCTCAGCCCGATCGAAGCGAGTGTGCATTACACGCCGCTGCTGATCGCCTACTTCGCTTATGCCGATCTGGCGCGGGTCAAACCGGGTCAATTTGCCCTGGTGACTGACGCCAGCCACTGCGCCGGGCCGTCGTTTGTGCAATTGGGCAAAGCGCTGGGTGTGCGAGTGATCGCCGCGACCAAATCGGCAGAGGAGCGTGAGTACCTGCTGTCCCTCGGTGCGGAGAAGGTCATCGTCACCGAAGAGGAAGATCTGTTGATGCGCATCAACAAGATCACCGACAACCGCGGCGTCGATGTGGTGTTCGATGGTCTTGGCGGCCCGCAGATGTCGTTGCTTGGCGATGTGCTGGCGCCACGCGGCAGTCTGGTGCTGTACGGCCTGCAAGGTGGTAACCAGACCCCGTTCCCGGCGTGTGCGGCGTTTCAGAAGAACATCCAGTTCTTCGTGCACTGCATCGGCAACTTCACCGGCAAGCCGGAGCTGGGCATTGTCCAGGACCACGTCGCTCTGCAGCGTGCTTTGCGTGACATCAACCAGTTGACCGCTGACCGCGTGCTCCTGCCGCTCAAGACGCGTGTATTCGCGTTCAACGAGTTCGTCGAAGCGCATCGCTACATGGACGAATGCCCATGCCGCGAGCGAGTGGCCCTGCAAGTGGAAACCGCGTAAATCCGCTCACCAGAGTCCGTGGCCGCCACGGACTCTTTTCTGTTTAGATCCTCCGCTGTCAGTAAACCCTTCCCGATATCGAAGCATCGGCCCTTCAGCAACTGAACTGGTTTTTGCCTTCGATCTGTATCTTCTAATCACACTATAAGTACTGATAATTGAATGATTACTTTCATCTCAAGGAATGAGCTATGGCTGTGCATTCAGTTTGTCCAAGGCAATATCAAATGGCTGGCTCGGCTGGCTTCGTCAATTTCTGTTTAATTGCTGTAGGGCGTTTCGGAAGTTGCTTCTCCTTTTCTTGTAATGATTTGTCGTGGGACGTTGTGGGAAGTTTCCTCAGATCATTTGCGAATGGCGAAAGCCCAATGAATACGGGTGGTTGAACGTGACGATTGGCATCTGGATGGCTTTATTCAGGTGAAGTGTTTCAAATAACTACAACTTTGTAAGTGTTAGCATTTCAGCGTCTATTACTTATTGATCCAATTGCCGCGCGCCCATTGTCATGTCTGCGCGGCATGAAACTTTTGATACCGGGTAAATACCGATGAGCACGATCCATGATCAGGCAATGAACTATGTCTATCAGCAAGTATTGCAGCGTCTGCTGAGTTTCTTTTCCCGAGCCGAGCGCACGGCATTGCAGTTGCTGATACAGCGCCTGGTGGTGGCCGCAGGCGGCATGGAAAACATTGGGCAATTCAAGGTGCTGGTGCCTCAGTCCGGCCTGCGTGACGGCTGCTACACCCTGGCCTTGCTCCGGGCCGCACAGCTGACCATCGCCGGACGTGCCCCGGCGACCTTCCAGTTGCGCGTGGCGTCCCTGCGCTGGAGTGGCGACAGCCCGCTCGCCCTGCAAAACCTGCATCGCAGCTACAGCGCACTGTTTCTTTATGACGATCCGCGGGTCGAGGTGCTGATGGTCGATAACCGCGAAGTGCTGCCGTTCGACCATCGCACGCCTGTGAGCAGCGAAGGGCGTGAGGCCAGCCGCGTCAATCTGCTGCTGGTCGGGCACTGTCGCACCTGGCTGGAAACGCCTGAATTATGGGATGACGCCTATCTGGCGACGGCCGAGTACTACAGCCAGATCGCCCGCTGGAACAATGGTGTCGACGCCATGATCAGCACTGAAACCAAAGGCAGTCAGCAGCATTTCCTCGAAGGCCTGAACCGTGCAATGCAGCGAGTGGCAATAGCCGGTCCAGAACTGGTCAATGCCGGATTCGAAGCGCTTTTTCCGCTGCTCGACGGGCTCGGTGATGATTTTTACCGCGAGCTGCGCGCAGATGATGACCGGATAGCGTGGCGCCCGGAAGGTGAGTTCGAAGCCTGCCGGCGCACCAGTTTTATCGACATCAACGACATGATGGTCGGCAAAATCGAGGATCGCTGGCCGCTGCTGGGCGAATTTCTCGGTTATGAACCTGACGACCTGGCGCTGTACCAGGGCGAAGCGGTATTCGCTGACCCTCTGATCTCGGCGCACGTGCGAGGTTTGTACGCACGCTTCATCGAGGGGCGCGACTATGAGGCGGGTATCGACGATTATGTTCGTCACACGCTGGCCGACATGCGGCGAAAACAGGTCGCCGAATCTGTCTGCGAGCACTTGCTGGCCAGCTATGACAATGCCGGCGGGCCAGAGCAGCTGCGGGCGCTTGCCGAGGACTACCTCATCAATGGTTTCGGATTGAGCGAAACGCAGCTGGTGTGCCTACTGTTTGCGCCGTTCATCGACAACGGCAAAGGTCTCGAGCGGTTCCTGCGCAACTGTCATCCCGGCATGCTGGTCGCCATGCCTGACCTGCACCGCGCCATGCAAGGCTTGCACGCGCCGGAGCAGGTTTTGAAGTGGATAACGGAAGTGAGCGGGTTGCCAGTCAGGTTGGTGATCCGCCTCTATGCAACGGGCCCTGTGCAGATTCATGCGCCCGCGCAATTGGCCTCGGAGAGTTCGGGTTCGGATGAGGCGCGCTCGGCTGCGCCGTTCGAGCGGTCGACGGAACGCTGACGGTGAGCCGGAGCCTGGGTTGTGAACCGATATCTACGGAAATGAGGGTGTGAAAAGCGCGCGGGACAACGACTTTGTTTATCAGGCAGTTTATCGATATCTGACCACGCTGATTGATGACGCCGGAGGTGGTGCGGCGGTACGCATGCCTTCCTTGCGACAACTGGCGGATCGACTGAATGTCTCCATCTCAACGGTGCAGTACGCCTAAACACTCCGCATTGTCAACGACTGTGTAAAAAATATGTCGTTAGCAGGGCCCTTGGTTTGTGAGGGACGCGGAGCTACTTTGTCACTCACGACAATAATAACACGGAAAAATGTAAAAATAGCCAGCAAATGATGCCCGCTGTTTACACTTTCAAAAATCCTTTCCATTTCCACCCAATTCCGGTCAAAGGCCTTGTTCGTCCGCTACTACGTGGGGAGAGCTAGATTTCTGCGCGCTCTCAAGTACCTAGCGGCAAAGGCCGCGTCACCGTGTGAGATCATCGTCATCATTCGTTTTATCCCCCAGCGCGATGCTGATCCCACGTCTCGCATCCCGCATACTTGGCGAGGGCTGTATTCGACCAAAATAGCTCTTGCGCGGCATCTGCACGTCGCTGGTCGCGTTTGAGTGCATCAGCAAAGCGCTGCTCACTCTGTGCGAGGCGCTTCTGTGCTTCAAAAATTTTCTTTTCCAACTGGCTCACATCAGAGAGAGCTTTGGTTTGCTCGCTGTCGTAGCGCATGGCGTCGCGTAAGTTGGACTTCATAGTTGAGGCAGAGGAGGTCTTGCTAGCTGCGGCGCTGGCATCGGCGCTTTTCTTGCCAGCGTTCGCCGCTGCCTTGACCTTCTTGACTTTTCACCTTGGAGCCTGGCGATGGTGCGCTGATGCTGCGCTACCTGGGTGCGATAGAGGCTAGTACTCACCGGTCAGATCCTTTCTTGTAGCGTTGGGTGCCCGACGAGGCACTAAAACGCTATCATAGCGCCACCTAGTACGTGCGACTGCCACAGCTGATGTCACGTCCCGTGTGCAAGCATGCCAGCAACTTCTGGATGGTCTAATGGACGAAACCATTTCCTACCTGAAAGACAGGTTCAAGGATGAGCAGGAACGCTTCAACCACGTCGAGAACAAGAGCGCACGTTTTTTCACGGCGGTCTCGATTCTCATCGCAGGCCTCAGCGCAATCGCAGGCCTAAAGAACGGCGTCATTTTTCAGCTGGGGTCACCCTTGGCCATACTGATCTTCATTGCCTTCGCCGTGGCAGCGTTCGCCATCGCCTGCGCATGGGGGCACGCGCTGAGTGCGCTCCGGATCAAGGACTATCCGAACCTGCCGTCCTCGCGTCCGACTGGCGAGTATCTGATTGCAGTAGATGAAGAGGCGCAGAAGAAGCACATCTATAACTGCTACATCGATACCCTGGAGTCGCTGAAGGTCACGGTAGCAGAGAAGACCAAGCCACTCGATCTGGCGTACCAGGAAATCATAATCGGAGCAGGGGCCTTTGCGGCGCTTGCTGTTCTAGTCACCTTAAGGGAGCTAATTGCGTGACCGACAACCAGAAACCAAGCAATAACGAGCAAACGCGCGTTCCGCCACCTCCGCCTACCACTGAGTATCAACGGCGTTCGGAGGAGCCTCCGGTTAATCGCCAAGGCCCTGCAGATCGGCGCCGCTGAGGACGCTCAGCAGCCAGGCAAGCACGGTATGTCGATGCTTTGATCGCTTTCTGAATACAAGAGAGCGGTCGCCTGTCTGTGAACCACGGTTTATCAGGCTGAGGCTGTGAATTACCAAACCGGCGCATCGGATGCCATTAGATCAGATGGATTATCCTGCGCAGCTTAATATTTATCGCGAAAAGGACGTCATCCGAGCCATGACCAGCATTTCAGAGCCAGGTGGCCTAGCTATCACGTCGAATTTACCGATTGCCACTCAGCTCAAACAAGGCAACAAAAGCCGAAAAAATCCTCAGGGTTCGCTGAGTGACATCGTCCGTGATAGTAAGAAATCAAAAGTCAAACCGCCGATTTTTCTTGCACTGCAAGGCGGAGGAGCGAAGGGGATCGTCCATATTGGCGGCGTTACCGCGCTGAACGATTTGGATTTTGATATCCGAGGCATTTCGGGTACCTCGGCAGGGTCGATTGTGGCGGCGCTTCTTGCTGTAGGGTATACGCCTAAAGAGCTCTTCAATTTGGATGGTAGCGGCAATCTGTTTGAGACCCTGCAATCAAATGTAGTTAAGAAGCCAACGGACTTGTTCCCTTTTTGGGGATGGCTAGCCCTCAAAGCTGCCCGGAACTTCGGTCGGGGATGCAAAACGGCCTTTTCACCAATGGCCAATCTGATGGGAGCAATCTCCGATTGCTTGGCTGACATCCTCAGCGAAACGCCAGCACCTGAGGGCTCATTCGTGCGCCGGCAGTGGTATAAGGTAAAGGCCGTAACCAAAAGCTTAGTGCGCAGAAGCTGGTTTTACGTCAGGCCTTGGGCTTACGTTTTGGGCATCCCTTACTTGATCTACTACTTTGCTGGGACACTTACACCTAAGTTAAAACTTCTGGGTGACACCCAGCTCACCTTGCTAGTGACATTAGTAGTCCTGTCTGGCGTTCTCGCCATTGCAGCTGTCAGTTGGATTATCTCCGGAATAACTGATGTGTCTCGGGTAAGGGAATTCATCAGTGCTGCACTATCGAATAAAGTTAAGCCTGCTAATCCGAGTATTGGTGTGACGTTTCGAGATATCAAACTGGCTGGGAAACCTCCTCTAAAAATCGTTGCCACGAATGTGCATGCTCAGAAATTGGAGCTATTTTGTTTCGAGCGAACGCCAGATGTGGCGGTTGCCGATGCGGTGGCTGCCTCCGTCTGTCTACCCGTAATTTTCAAGCCATGGGCAATGACCTTTTACAGGCATGTCAACAACAAGAAAAACAAAGATCCGGAAGTCACAAAGTTCCAGGACGGTGGTTTGGTATCAAACCTTCCTGCCTGGCCTTTTGATGATGAGCGACGCAAGCAGGGGGACGTGGCCACTGTCGCGTTGGCTATCGGTGAACCCGCCAATTCGTCCCCCAAGCACTGGTTGTCAGCGATCACGGGAACTGTGGTCAACGGCAACGTTGAGGTTCACACCCGAGCAGCGGGTAAAATTTCTCATATCATCCTGAAAACCTCACTGGGAATGCTTGACTTTGACGCTCCAGTATATCGTTTGAAATCTGAGGCCACGGGCGCCCGGATCATTTCCCAAGCCCAGTTGATTGATGATCTGTTCTTGCGCAATGACGTCGCAAAGCGATTCCTTGGTGCTGTTCAGCAGGCAATCTTAGAGCTGTTGCTTGAGTCGATGCAAAATTGGGCTTTGACTGACCCAATCGGTGCGAGGTTGAGGGTTGGCTTGGCGCTTCAGGATCTTAACGATCCATCCGTATTCAAGATTTCTTTGAGTGCCGGTTACGAAAAGAAAGACGTCGGTTTACCTAATGGACAGTCCTTCAGAGAGCATCGCGCGATCACGGCTTGGGAGAAGAAACGCGACCAATGTTTTGATCTCGATGGTCAATCCAAGGCTTCACTTAGTCGCGAACACCTATGGGTTGAATCTAAGTGCTTGATTTGTATTCCGATGGAAATGAGTGAGCGGGCAACAAATTACCACGAGCATGAGAACCCAAGGGGATGTGTGCTGGTTATCGAAACCAACGCTCACATCGATAACGGCAGCAGGCACACGATTAAATCCTTCGAAGATTTCGTGGCATCCGTTAAAACGGCGGTGCTAGAGTTAGAGAGTGTAGCGATTAAATCAGAGCTGCGACTGGCTGACTTTGTGCAGAGGGGAGTGTGATGGGTAAGATGCTGATTGATTATGGTCTCCGGGGCACGCGGGAGATCGACGTGCCGGATCACGCGACTGGGGTCAATGTCTCTCCTCGTATCAAAGTGCTAGGCGAGTGGGTTGGTGAGGCAGTCCAGAGCAGGCTAGTTCGTCATGAGCATGTTGATGCGCTACGGCGTGCCGGGTGGCTCCTGACAAACGAAACGAAGCCACACTTCGATGCTATTGCCAAAGACGTGCAACGCTTCAAGGGCAGCGCAATTAGCATGGAAACCGAGGATTTTTATGATTGGATCAAAGATCCTGATATCCAAAAACAGCTGCCAAATAATACCAGCGAGGTCATCAAATCATCTGCCGATAACATAAGCGATCTGGTTGCTATGTTCATGAGCGGTGATAACACTGGCTACGCCAAGGCTTGGATTGAACGATACACATCGAGTGAGCCCGATTTGTCACTTGAGCAGGGTTTGTCAGAGGCATCGCACGGCTCGGACGAGTTGGATGCTGACACCTTTACGAAACTCCTGAATCGTTCCCGCCTCGGCGAAAGCTCCAGCGGAGCGCTCTCGATTGGACATGAAACTGCCAAGGGTGAGCCTAAATCATCCCCGGCGGATGATGGCCATCGCACCGATAATGAAGGTGGTAAACCCGATGGTCTGACGTATTGAGGTTGTTATGGCCAGAGAAATCGTCTGGCCTTAACTGCAGTATCGTCTAACCAGTTCAGTCTCAGCTCGTTTGAGATGAAATCGAAGGCTGTAAACATCGCTATTAGATTTTGACCTGAGTAAAGGCTTGTTTGAGATGGCGATGTTGGTGTGTTGGGTGGAAGTTTATAGCTTTCGCTGGCTTCGGTATTCTGGCTCGTTTTTCTTCACGACTTCCATATTGCAATAGAATATGTAAATTGAGCGTCTCTTTGGTGGGAGCCCAGTACCTGTGCGGCTGTCTAAGTAGCTGAAGTGTAGGTGGCCTAGGTTTTCAAAGTGAGTTTGCAATTCAATGTTATGGTTGTGGCTGAATTTTTTTACGGCCTCAAGTGTCGCCTTTGATAGGCTGTTAAGGACTTGGTCATAAGCAAATACTACCAAGTAAAGCTCGATGCCGAATGTGTCGAGAATGCTGTTGTGGTCGCCGTAACGATTGTAAAGTTGGTTGAGGCCATCTAGCACTTTGGCTTCCGTTTGATTAAGTTGTTTTATTAGTTTTCCTTCGATAATCGCGCTCACTGTTTTTTCATATTTCACTACCACGTCTGCAAATCCGGCGCCCATCGGTACTTCAGTTAAGACGTCTATAGATTTTTGATTGTGATAGAAGCACGCGAGGTTGCCAGCTAAAATGGTATTGAGGTTTTCTTCGCTGAATGCGTGCTCTAGAGCTCTGGGTTTTTGCTTGTGCTTGTAGAGCCCATCGTTGATTAGTATGTTGCTCAGTGAGCTAGCAATATACTTCTTGGTGTTTAGTCTGGTTGAAAGGTTTGTGAAAAATGCAGATAATGAAAATGCGGTTTGTTCTAGTCTGTTGGTAGTTGTACTTCTGACCTCTGAGTCGGGGAGCGCTTCTACAGCTTTTAGCAGTGGATGAATAAGACTCAAGCAGCTTTTTACGCCGGTTAAGACTAAGTGCCCCTTAGGCTCTATTGCGAAATGTGTCTGTATGCTGATCTGTCTTAGTTCATTGAAAAGATTTTCGAGCTGAAGAATAATTTGCTCAAATTCACTGTGCTTCCATTTCATGCGATAGATTGAGTTTTCGGTCATATTTATACATGATTGGATTGGATTTTGTAGCCAAATCTTTTCGAATTTATTGAAATGGTTAAGGCTAGAGAGGGTGCGGAGACGCCCGGTAGCAAAAATCTCCTCTGGTGCGGAGCTCAAATCAGTTGTGCAAGCAATTAAAGCGACCGCATGCCTACTTGTAGGTAGACTGAAGTTTTGCCATGAGCGCACAATGTATATAACGGTTTCCGGAAAGAACAACCGAATTTCAAGATTAGGCCCTAATTCAATGTAGTCTTTGTCAGGGTGGATGTTAAATTTTTCTTGAATAAATTTTTTGATATCGTCGTTTGTGGCGTTCCTCTGGCTGATAAGGGTTTCAATGTTGTATGTGATTAGTTCTATGGTGTCCCAGCGGTTTGCATTGTTGGGTTTTAGAGACTCTGCAAGGAGTTTTATGTATTCAGCGGTTTCTGTTAAATACTGCTGATGATTACCGCTTAGGTAATAGCAGGGGTGGTTAAGTCGCAAGTCGATGTTGTTTCGGAGGACGTATCTCGACAAGTTTCTTAGTGTGTGGGTGGCTGGTTCTTCGTGATATTTGTTTAGTAGGGTCTCTAATGCGTCTAGGTACACTTTAATGCTTTGGACTGTCATTAGCTCAGTCGCGAGTATTAGATCAATTTCGCTCTCATAAGCTTTATTCCGCTGTGGGTAGTTGTACCGAGTATTTGGTTTTACATTCATATTCGAGCTCAATTCCCTGAAGCCGATGCCCTGATGTTGATTGATGTCAAAGCGCTACTGCCTGACAATAGCACGATGCCTGCTGAGGGCGCCCTAATCAGTAGCTTCACTAATTGGATTTTTGCCGTCGGTTTTGAAGAGCGCTCAGCCTGGAGGGTCGTACATCTGATTGGCGTGGGCGGAAGCTTCCAGTCGGGGCGAGATCAGGGGAAGAAGCTTGGTCGCGCCGAAGGGCCAGCTGCAAGCTCATCCATGGTATCTACACCCTACTACTAGCTCCGTTCTTTACCGGCCAGTCTGCCCCATTGGTGGCTAGAGCAACTTCGGAGATCATGCCCAGCTTCTGAGAAGGGCATCCTGTTGAGGGGATTCGATCTACATGTCGCGAACAAAAGCTAGTTGGCCGAACAAGCGTTGCACTCAATCAGCGGCTTGTACGAGATCGAACGCCAAGCGCGAGACATGAATGATGAAGATCGTTGGTGAATACGTCAGAAACTGGCGGTACCGATCAGCAAAACACTGCATGAGTGGATGTTGGCCCAGCGCGACCTGGTGCCCAATGGATCAGCCAAGGCCAAAGCCCTCGATGACAGCCTGAAACGCTGGGTAGCGCTGATGCGCTACCTGAACAATGGGGATGTGTCGATCGACAACAATCAGGTCGAGAACCAGATACGACCATGGGCGCTCGGACGCGCGAACTGGTTGTTTGTCGGGTCACTGCGCAGTGCCAAGCGGGCGGCTGCAATCATGAACCTGATCCAGTCGGCGCGCGTGAATGGGCATGATCCGTATGCCTATCGCAGGTGTTGTTGTGCGCGTACCTATTCGCTTAGAAAGAATTTCAAATAGGAACCGTCACCCTCAAATGTCGAGAGGTAGCCTTGGCACACGTTATCCAATAGGTACCTCAGAGTGCACTCACCTTCCGAAGCCGTACTTCAATGCGAAACCCTCCTGCGTACCATGATGGAGGATCTTCAAGCTGGAACTACCTTAAAGCCCAAGAGAGCTGCAAGCAATAGCGTAGCTACCAAAGACGATTTGCTCATCTATGCTCCATCCCACGCAACCCAAAAGGAGTGTCTGCAATGCGTCCTCTCGTATTCGTTACTTTAGTGCTTTTACCGATGATCTCACTGTCCGGGTGCGAGACCATCAAGGTCGCAACCACCTCAAAAACCCCGGTGGATGCAGAAGCTAAAGATGTCGGACTGCTGCAAGTTACCCATCCCGGAACCCAGCATTACCTTTGGGGAGAAACTAAGCCCAAGCCTTCTCAAGCCGTAATCAACGAGTGCCAGAAAGGCCCCGTGGCAGGATTGAGTGCCGCTATCTGGGTACCGATCGCAGCCAAGCTAGTGATGGATAACATGAGTGAAAAAGCCAGCGGTTACGTAAAAAAAATTAAGGCAGAATCGTCACGATCCTTCCCATTCAAGGCCGTAGTTCAGAGCGACTCCATCAGGAACGGATCATGCCTCGTGCTGTATCGAGGCGAGCCAGTAGAGATGGCAGGTGAAGAACCAAACAAAGCAGGCAAACCAAGCGCATTAGTCGTTCTGAAAATAAAAACCTTTGGTCAGAATGCCTACCAACTCACCCCCATTTACGCCAATGTCGAAAAGAGTATCTCGACTACGGTATGCACGGCTGGGTGTTCTAAACCTAACTTGGCCGAGGGCGAGATCAACGTCGCGGTCGCCATATCAGCAAGCTCTCCTGTAACGACTGCGCTGAAAGACTTGGAGATCAAAAAGCTGGGTACAGGCACCACCACCATTCGTAAGCTGCCTCTACGTACGGCTAGCGAAGATCTGCGTGGTGTGGGGGAGCCTTCTGCACTGCTAGCACTGCCACCTAGCGGAGCGTATGTAGAACTGTCCGTTGCAATGACAGAGCTTGGTAACATCGGCGGCGACCCTGACGTAGCCCTTGGCGAAATTCAGGCAGCCACAGCAGCACTCAGCGAAGGCACACTTGCCGAAATAAAGGCTCATTACGATCGCAAAGCCGCCGACTAACACGACAGCCTACATGCCACCAATCAGTGTTCAAGCTCTTGAGTTGAGACCGTAGGAGCTTGTGCAGATCAACTCAACACCTGCCGCAGTCCCAGTCGCTGATTCCGCTGACCGTGCGACTTTGAGCTTGTTGCTATCCCTTCCGCTGCAAGCAGGGCATGCAGGTGTGCGAAGAGATGCTTAAATGGCTCGCTTCTTCTAATAGATCAAGTGATGGAGTTGAATGCACCTCGGTAAGCGGAATGGGTGTCGAAGTGGGTGTCTTGCTCCCAAGCGTCCGATCAGGCGTAAGCGGAAAGCGTATGGCGACCACCCATCGACTCTTTGTCAAGGCAACCCCAACACCAAGGTCTGACGTTGCTCGCTGTCGAGTTCGACTTCTGGGCCGTGCCGAATACTTGGCCAGTGAAAAATACGCGGGCACTTACGCACCTCGGTCGTTGCTGGCTGAGTGATCAAATTCAGATGCTCCATGCAGGCCGTTCTGGGCTCATGGTTTAATTCTCATCTTGGCGAAAGGCAGCGGATAAGAGAGGGGCTATGGATAAGGATCAAGATATGGAATTGGTTACGGATGCCCCTGATCGTGGGCGTCAAGCCGATGGCCCACCGTCGGCATCGGATGATCCGGTTATGCCAATTTTGGAGCACTGGCGCAGCGCCTGGACTGACCTCAGTCGCACTGAGGCGGTAATTGCTCAGGGCCCGAGTTTTGTCCTCTGGTATTCCGATAAAAACGGCACTGCCAGCCCGGGCGGATTCTTCCCTGCTGATGCGCTCAACCAGCTCATACCGCCAGAGGAAGTACGCGAAGCAGTGCGTAAGCAGCTAAGTGAGATGGATCATGCCCGCCAAATGACCATCGTGCTGCTATTCAGAAATGAGCTGGGAGTGCAGTCAGCGGTAGCAGCGATCCCCAAAACCGCAGAGTGCAAGCCGCAAGCCTGGTTTGAGATGGCCAAGATCCGGAAGACCCGCGTTGCTCAAAAAATCTGGATACCGCTCCGCGCCGCCTCTGTGATATCCAAGGAGGGAGAGTACGGCTACGAAGGATTCCTTGAAGAGTACCTTGGCGTCGGTTCGGTGATGTTCAAACTTGGTCATCGTGAGCAGATTCATAAGCTGGGTTGGAGCGACATTGGTGGGAACGCTTTCGCTGGCGGTTTCGAAACTGAGTATGTCTGGCCGAAACGCATCCACACTAAGGATGATGGTCACCCAGAAGTCCATGCCCAAGAAGCGCAAAGTGCCCTAGACGAACCGGGGAAATTGTTTGCGTCTATCCGCGTACCCTTCACGAATCTGACTCTGTCTTTGAATTCGAGACAGAGCAAGTCGCTGCCCTCTCATTCAGTTCCCCCTGAGAACGAGCCAGAAGCTGAATGTCTCGCAGAGCCTCAGCGAACCACGACTTACTCCAGGGCTGGTGATTGGCGTAGCTACCACGGTGGCGCTGTAGGCACCGGCTTAGTCATTGAGCAGTCGTTTGATGGTGAGGCTCCCTGCGAGTGGCACCTCCATCAAGATTTCGTTATCGCGCTGGGCTTGCAGCGGCAAGGGGATAGCTGGCTTCGACCTGCCGAGGGGTATCAGGAGGTGGTGAGGCTATCGCGCAATGAGGCCGGGAATCCCGTTCTTTTGGAGGTACGGTCGGAGTACCTTCGCGACTACCTAAAAGCACATGGGATGTATTTGTTGGTCTCTAGCTTCCTAAGTCGACGTCAGATCGTATCAGATGCCTCTCATATCAGTTGGGCTTCAGGGTATGTTGAGGAGATGGCAGGGGAGGATAAGTGGGAGGGCATCAACCAGGCTATCCACGAAGGGGGCAGTCATTACGGTTCCTCTACCGCTGTTTTCCATGCCTCTCGCACCGATGTTGACGCCGATGATGAAGTGCCCGTGTTGGGCCTGCCAACTGACGACTCTGTGGTGTCCAAGTCTTGGTCGGTCAAGCATCAAGGAAGGAAGCTTCACAGTTTGAGCGGTTCGCTGTGGAAAACCGACGTGGTCGAACCAGCCCGGGTCAGCGAGCGGGTATTGAATGAACCACCACTTGCGAAAGTGGACTTTGCGGTTGATGGCTCCGGGGAGCGGGTCGATGGTGCTGAGCTACGGGATCGTGGCTGCTGGCTATGGTTCCGACCGACCGTCACGACCCTGCTTGGCAGCTATCGGGGTTTCTCTTTGAGCTGGTATACCCGTGACACGGGCTCCATCGGTATTTCGCAAGGGCACAGTGTGCATTTCGGCTTGAATGATCTCGGGCTCATCAATGTCTACGCCAAGGACATCGGGCTGCTTCCATTATGGCAACAGCGAGTATGGGCAGGGGTGAACGTGGCTCCAGATGGAGGCGTTTCAGAAGAGCTACTGGCATCACAGGCGAAAGCTGACCCCGCCGACACTCGGGCCCCCGAGGCGAGGTTGCGATCTGCTTATGATGAGGTCAATGCGGAATTCGAGAATCTCACTGGCAAGTATCTGTTTGCCCAGCACCACGCTATCAATGACATCTTCGGTCGAATTCATCGTTTCCGTGCACTCGAACCAACGGGCGTGCTGGAACTGGCTAAAGACCTGGCTAGGGTCACTGTGGAGTCGCTGTATGGAAATGGCCTTTCAGTCATCGCCGCGCCGCCAGGCAAAATGAAGCTTGGATCGGTCAAGCATCTGGAAGCGGTGTTGCAGATTGGGGTGACCCAGGATGAGGCGAGAGCACTGACCAAAGTGCTGGTGGGTATCAATGAGCTCAGGCAGGCAGATGCTCATCTACCATCCTCGGAGTTTGCCAAAGCGTATGGCCTGGTAGGAATCGATCAACAAACAGACTTGGACGTGGTGAAGGGACGTCTGATGCTTGAATCGCTGGTGGAGTCGTTGGTGCAGATGGCAGAGGTCTTTTCTCGATTGCCTCGAAAGAGCAAATAGACCAGCCCTGGATACGTTCCAGCGTGTGGCCGGCTCTCTAAAAGAGTTTCCAGGGTAGACCGTGTATGGCCACACCTTTCGAATAGAAATGCATTTTCAAGAAGGAGCTTGTTTTGGTTGAAGCTGTGGTTGTGGAGCGCATTCTCTGCGTAGTGGACAGGTGCCTGAAAAGCCAGTTTCCTGATGATTACTACAAGCGTTGCCTGTATGCATCGTTCGGCGTTCATAGTCTCATTCGGGCCATGGGGCACAGCCCTGTAGTAGTAGGTGGGAATTTCTTGGCCTTTGTCGTCTCGCGTGATCAGCGCCAAGCGTCGATGCAAGGATACGGATCCGAGTCAGGTGAACACTCACACTACTGGGTGGAGGTCGATGGCTCGATCATCGACCTTGGGACTTACTACCTGCCAATCGGTTCAAGTTTCCTGGCCTCTGAGATGCCGGCAATGTGTTGGAGTAAGGAGTACCGTATGCCCAAGGGGTTGAGGTACGCCCCGGAGGCCCGCTATGCCGCTCCAGAATTGGGGCATCTTGAACCGCATATCATCGAGAAGATGGAACCATTCCTGGCAGCCTGCCATGCGCGGATGAGGCAGCCTCTGGTCAAACCGAAACTTGGCAAGTGGTTGGTGACATCTCCAGCTTTGATTAAGAATGCCGCGATTAAAGGCGACCCGTGGGCACGTGCTGTGATGCGATACGAGTCCATGCCGGCTGAGCCGCTGCCTTTTTGAAGCGCTATCCCTCGGGGGCACTTTTGCGGTTGAGCAGGTTGTCGAGGAAGGTGGCGTTCAAAACCTCCAGCCAGTCGATCGGCACCAATTGAATCCAGCTCAGGGCCTGCAAAAGTGACACCAGGCCCAAGCCATAGGCATTCCCGGCAGCCGACTCCACGCACAGGGGCGAGCGGAATTTTGTATCGTAGAAGAGTGCTGAGTGAATACCATCCGCGCCCATGTTCACGGTGTGGGTTGCGATATGGTTATTACCTAAAATGAGTAGGTCTGGAGTGTGCTCTCCTCTGGTGTTGTGAACAGCAACTTCAAGTGAATAATGGCGTGCAAAAACTGCGCAGAAGGGTTGGTTCTTGAGCGGGGGGAAGGTACGGGGCCAGTCTCTGACCCTCCCATTGTAAGTCGGCCCGTTTGATTCATATTCAGGATTGGAAAGACCACGACGGGTAAGCATCAGTTTTTTTACCGCTTGGGCCTGAGTGATGGCCTTTTCCAAGACAGCGGCGTCAGTGATGGAATGTTTGCACTCGATGTACGCGTATACCGCATCAACAGTGATCTGCTCTTTCACGGGGAACTTACGGCTCATGCCCGAGCGCAGGGTAGGACTGGACATCTTGTCGTAAATGATCAGGTCGTCACCGGCCTTGTCACCATTTTTAGCAACAACAAACCCTCGGCAAACGCCGTACTTGGCTGGGAGGATGTCCTCTAGCAAAGCGCAGATGGCGACCTCGAATTCATCCCCTAGGTCAAAGTTGAAAATCGACTCAATGTCCTGCAGACGTGCGTCGACCTTCCTCGCCAACCTCTCGATGTACCCATCATACGTGCTCATTGAGCCCCCTCCACTGACAGGGTGCGTGCATGTTGCCGCATGCCTGGGCAGTGACGTACTGCTATTGGTACATCAGGTGGGACGAAAAGGTGCCGGCGTCTTAGAAACCGAGTCGTCATATTGTGGCGGACGAACCGTTCTGAGAAGTCGTGGGCAACCGGTGTGTATCGCGTTCTGATGGGGTTAAGCGCAGGCAGTGGCTCGGTAATCCTAGCCACGCCAAGTTCCTGCAGATCGGCGCCGCTGAAAGAGCTATATACTTGGACAAGCACTGTATGTCGAACCAACGATCGCTCTCCAAACACAAGAGAGCGGTCGCTTGTCTAAAAGTTAGGTTTAGCGCCAAAAATTTTTCACGGCGCTGGGATTGAGGCGGGGGCAAATTTATCCAAGTCGCGCTTATTCCTCTCTCTCTACATCGGAATGACGATCAATCTCATCGTTAAACCTTGGGATTTCTGCTCCTTCAGGGATAAATCGGCGCCAATAAGCTTTTCGATAAGGAAGATTGGAGCTTGAAAGGTCGCTGGTTACGAAGCTAAGACAAGGGTAAAAGTTAGGCTCTGATTCGACAATTGCGAAGGTGTGACGGCCAGTGGCATAACCATCCAGTGAACGTTCAGGTACGTTTTCAACGTTTCTCTTCTTCTGCTCAAATCTAATGTTTTCTTCGCGCCAAAGCATTTTTACGTATTCGGAATCCTCGGCGCGACTGAAGTATATCGAGTTGGCAGCTTCATGAAGCTGAAGCTTATTGATCTGTGTAATGTCATCATCATTCGTGACGTTGAGTACCATACTTTTTGCGTCGCCAATTCGATAAACGGAAGCATCAAAAAACAACGCTAGAAAATCGGGGTTCAGGGGGTAAAAAATCTGCAGCCCAACGTTGGTGTTGCCCAGTTTGTCGCACTTAAAATCACTAAGCGCGGGATTTGTATAGGCGATCGGGGAATCGCTGAAAATAAAAGGATGCGAAGTGCAATTTTTGAGGATAATTAGCTGAAGATCTGCGACCTCACTCTTATCGATCATCATCAGTTTGACAAACTGGGAGTCTCTGGGGTCGCTAAATGACTTGAAAAACATCCTCATGGCGTCATTGACGGCTTGGGTGGCCTCTGGTGAATGGCCTGAGTCGTAGTTGTCCAGATCCTCAACCTGAGGTGCAAAAAAATCTTCATGAAATTCGTGAACTCCTTGTTCGGCCTTACGGTGACTCAGAGTCCGCTCCCGTTGAAACTGAGTGTTCTCCAGAAGGATTTCAATCTCTGCGGGCGGAAGGTCGGTGACACCATCAGCTAGTGCCTTCAAAATACGTTTGCGATTCTCGAAGTGCCTGGTGTCGAACTCTGTTATCTCATCTTCTCTTTCCGCATCGCCGTAGAACCACGCTGCGGAGGATTGGCCGCTAAAAGAAACATGTGGAATAGAAGTTCCGCTCTTTTTAAATAAGCCGCAAACGCTGGAGCCATCTTTAGAGAATTCTTCAAAATAGCTCTCAGGTACATAGTGTTGGTTTTTATTTCTGTTAGGATCTTTTTCGTTTTGCATCCAAAGCTGCTCCTTCAGTGATTGATCTACGTCAGTAAGAAATATGAGTACGTCGAGTTTTATCTTGTCATGTCTTTGTGGTCTAGGTGTAGGCCTGTAATTAGGCTTTGATAATGGGTGTTAACTTTGATTGTAAGAGTGTTTCGGCGATTCGGTATGTCCGCTCATGCCCATCTGCCCATCTGCCCATTTCATGATTTGTACGCTTTGAACAACCGATCTGGGGCCACATACACAGCGCCTCGTGCCCTGGAAAAAGCTACGTAGAGTTTGTTCCGGGTTTTGGCCACAGACTCGTGGAGCTTGCCCTCCTGATACTGCTTCCATGCCTTCGCACCTAGCACGACGCAGACATCGTTGTAATGATCCTGCCCTTTGCTCGCTCCCCAATTCTGCGAGTGACACCCGTACTTGTAGTGCTGCTCGTAGAAGAGCTTCACCACGGTGGAGTCTCCATGCAGTCGATCCGCCATCTCTTGGCTCTCGACATTGACGATCTCGCTTAGCCTGTCTTCATGGGCATAGATCTTGATCTGCAGGTGTACGCTGATGAACTCACAGAGAGTCGTTCCGCATCGCCAACTTTTGCTGAGTGTCTCCTTGTCGACGTTGATTTTGGCTTGTGCGAACCGTCTCTCGTAAGCTGAGATTTCGTTGTGAAGCGTGCCATTGACGGATCCGTCGCGACTGGTATCGAAGGTGTGCTGGAAGAAGTCTCCTACGAAAAGCATTTCAGCATCGGCTGCGGAAATCGCCAATAGCAGATTGAAGTCGTGGCCCGCGAAATCCTGTACCTCATCGACGTACACCGCATCGTAGAAGCGCTCGATGCGAGACCGCACCGCAGGCAGTAGCCCCTCGATCTCGATGAGTTTGGCCAGGCGGTTGTGATACAGCCTGCCACTGGGGTCTCTGTATCGCCTCCTATCGGTCAGCGGAAAATTGCGCTGGGCAGGCCGTCTGAAGTTCAACCCCCTGGTGTTTGCTTGTCTTTGCATCAGCGGGCGATAGCAAAAGCCATGGAGAAAGGCGAAGTACGTCATCAAGGTGATATTCGACGGAATGGTGCCGAATTTTTTGATGATGCTGGTTCGCAGGTGGCTGTGGTTGTTCTCCGTGTAGGTGATGATCAGCGCGCGCTTCTCAAGGCTCAGCCGACTAATCAAGTGAGTGGTCTTACCCGACCCGGCCACCGCAAAGATCACTCGTTTATCCATGTGATCGCATCCTGAATATATTGAGGGGCTAGGAGCTCAGTGCCTTTTTTGGTGAGCAACTCGAAGGCTGCATCTGCCTTGTTTTTGAGCATGTACTCCTGGACAGTCAGCTTTTTACGCCCCGCTGCGAAAAGGTCGTCGCAGGCCGCTTTGTTGTCCTGGTACAGCCCGATTTCGAAAGTCGATCGCTGATCATCCTGATCCGCGAAGACTCGGGCTCGGTCGTACAGGTGCGTGGCATAATTTTCCACGCAGTGGCTATTGTAGTCACCGTCGTTATCTCGGATCGCTGCTACCCGAATGCCTAGCAGTTTTCCAAGCTCCAGATAGCGTTTGAAGCTTGTGCCACCAATGGAAATGATGTGCACCTCATCGGCCTGAGGTGTACGGCCATTGGCGTGTTTTTTATACATCTCTTCGATCAGGATGAACTCAGCATCGCCCTCCACCAAAATGACCTTTTTGGATAGGGCGAACTCCAGAACATTGTTGTCCGGTGCCTTCATGAAAAAGCTCGCAGTCGGCTCAGAAAGGGCTTTAAGACGCCCTGCTTTCTGCTCTCCACCGAGGAGGAGTGCATGCCGAAGATCGAGCCTGGAGCAGATGTGGCTGCTGTGCGTGGCAATGAAGAGCTGTGTGCCCGCTGTCTTCGAGAGTTGTTCGACCAACTGCTTCATCTTGGTGTGACTAAGGTGGTTCTCTGGCTCCTCAAGGAGCAGGGCGTGGAGCTCGCCCTTGGCATCGTGACGACGCAGCGCAAATTCGGTTTTGATGAAGCATTGCTCCCCCTTACCACGGTTTTCGATCGGGATTCCGTCTTTGGTAATGATCAAATCTGTTTCGAGGTTGGAGCGGATACTGGTTCTGACCCCGAACTGGTAAGCACCTAGCTCTGCATTAAGAGTGGCCAGTTCTTTGTCCCGGAAAGACTCTTTCCCGCGACGGTATCGATTTTCGAGGCTGTAGCGCTCTGGAGGCTCCGCATTGAAGCTGAACACCGTGCGGGTGTATTCGCGCGCGGCGTATTCGCTGTCGATGCGTGAGCTGTCCAGCAGTAGATGTTTCACCGGGCGACGGTAATTGACGTGCTGTGCACCCGAGAAGGTGTAAAATTTCACCCCGTAGTACTCATAGGGGAAATTCTCGGGATCCTCTGCAAGGAGCTGCAGGATAGTCGCGCCGAATTCCTCGATCAGTGGTGCGATCTCCATGCCGACTCCGTCGGTCATGGCACCGGCTAGGTTCTGTGTGCCGTAGTACCCTTGGTCATCTCCTTCTTCCAGAAACACTTCCACTACCACCCTGGGGAGCCGATCAAGTGTCGTTGGCCCTGCTTTGAACGCACGCACTGCGGACTGAGACAGGAGCGATTCATAGCCAATGGTCTCGACGCGGCTGCGACTCGCACTCAGCGCGAGATCAAGTGCCAAAAGGACGCTGCTTTTCCCCGTTTCGTTGTCACCAATGAGCACGTTAATGCCCGCGTCAAACTCAAGGGTGAGGGCGCTGAACTGTTTGAAATGCTGGAGCATCACTTTCTTGATTGCGGGCATTGCGCGGTTCCTTTCGCCATTTCGGGTCGGTTACGGGTGTTGGATCGTTTACGAGAAGTCAGGCTTTCTCTGCTATTCGATTAGCTTCACTTTTTCGGTGCATTTCCATGATGGGATGGTCTCCCGCGACTTGAGCGCCCAGGTGCATCGGGCTGGGTAATTTGAGCTGCCCATCCCACAGCGGCGCGTTGCGACAGAGCAACGCCACCTGCTCGGCAATCACCGTTGCGGGTGCAAATACACCTGGTTCGATGACGGTTATCTCGGTAACCCCTAGCTGTTGCCAAGGATCCTTGAGTAGCTTGTCGTCTACCTGATAGCGGGTGTTTTTACGTTGCCCTTCAGCCTTGCTGTAGATTTTTGAAGGCGAGACGAAGTAGTACACCGCAGGGCTGCGAAGCGATTGGAACAGACCAATTTTTTGGCCGATGTACCGGGGCTCGTGCGGGTGGTCAGTGTGGTTGCCGGACATCTGGGCAATGTCGTCATCAACTCTGATGCGCACGATTGCAGATCCAGGCGGCACGGGAGGAAGGCCAGTGTTAGGACTGTCCTGCAGTCCTTTATAGAAGGTACGCAAATTGCTATCGAGGCAGACGATGAGTGGAGCGTCGGCCTCTTCAGTGGCGACCAGCATCGACCATGTCACGAGCTTATTGATGGCTTCAGGGTTGATGAGCGCAGGGGTAGCGTGGATAGCTGCCACACCCTGAGTGAACTCATACCACTGACCGCGATCTGGATTGCCTTTGACGAACCAGTAGATCTCGCAACGTTGGCTGCCAGCAACTGTTCGAGTGATCACCGGCAAGTGAATCAAATCACCTCTGTCCGTGATCCGATCGAGGCGTATGGACAAGAGCGTCGTGTTGGCGGGTAAAGATTTGGCCTTCACGAATGCAGTAGGGAAGTAGCCGGTCAGGCGGATGGCTTCGGTGACAGTATTGAGTGCTCTGAAATCTCGTTGCTCTTTCCCGGCTCTAGTCTTGATTTTTTCCGGATCGGGAACCTCATGCATGATGAACTGGGTCACGATCCCATGCTCGGCAAGTACCCTGCGTATGTAGTGTTTGGGGTCGGAATTGGCGTCACGTGCTGCTGCGGCAACACTGGTTTCAACGATGGCCACCGAGGTATTGTGCTTCTCGATTTCCGGGATGACGGCGCTTCTAAGCCACTTGTCCAAGTCGGAAATCGGCGCGGCACCTTCGAGCATACTGGAAGCGTTCTCAACAGCCAGGCGCGTCAGTGCAATTTCTGGTGGTGCGTACTTCTTGAAGAAAGGCATCGCGGCGCCCAGGGTCTCGCTTGCGGTCGACAGTCGGAGCATGATCTCGGAGTTGGCGGCGAGCACCGCTGCATGAACCGTGATTCGTTCGACAGGAGGGATGGCTTTAGCAGTCTTAACGCTGGAGACAGCCTTGCGCACCAAGAGTGGTTGTGAGCCTTTCACACAGCGAAGAAGTTGGAAGCACGCTTGGTCGAGAAACAGTGGCCCTGGCCCTGAGCCGATTGCTGGGGTCAGTGGCGGGTTCACGTAAATTGGCCTCACCAGACTATTAGCCGGGATGTCGCCTTCGATGGGCTCAGGCAATGGCTGAATGCCTATATACGCGAGCAGCTTGTTGGTGGGGAATTCGTACAGTGTCCGCCAGCCGGATTCCGTCATTTTGCTGCGGATGCGAGCTTTCACTATCGTCTGACCGGCATGAACCCATGCATGCTTTTTACGACCCACCGATGTCGGCATGATCTGACTCAGCTTCACGGACAGCTGAATGAAGGGCTCAGTGCAGTCTCGTAGCAATTTCAACTTCGGTTCGATGACGTGCAAGGCTGAAGCGTGGCGCTCGCCTTCTGGCGTAATGGGGTCATCCCAGGCGAGTAGGGATCCATCTGAAGCTTGTTGCAAGGCGATTAGCTTAGGAATCGGATTGGGGCTACCGTTCTGTGTCGACTGCAGTGGAGCAGCGCACATGGCTCGTCCTACGAGCCATGGAATCACGTTGTAGGCCAATGGAGAAAAACCATCTTCCCGCACTAGTTCATCGGCCAGGATGGGGGCGATGTCGATTACGTTAAGCTTTGATTCCAACCCCTCAACCTGCTCACCCCAGATGCGCATTACCTCAAGCGACCATAGGTAGAGGATCTGGTTAATCGTATCGATAGGTAGAGGGTTTAGCATCAGGATGGCTGACACACCCTTGTCCCGGTATGGATACAGGTTGACGTCAACGGGGCCTCCTGACACTGCGGCCAGCATTTCTTTCAACGCATTTGTGGGGAGGCCGGGGTGATGCTTTCTGCCCAGGTTCTGTAGAACTTGCCAGGCTGCTAGGTAATCCGAGCTTATCTGAACGCGGTGAGCATGCCCAAGCTCTCTAGGTTCGAAGCTGAAGAGGCTAGTGCGTAGATCAAGGTTCTTCATCGAGCGTCCTTTGCTGATTGGTCTATGTAGCGCGTGATGGCGGTAGCGATGCCGTTGTGGTGGAGGGCGAATTGTTCCCAGTTTCCCTCGTCCTTAAGCCACTGAACGCTGTTGGAAAGCAGCTTGGCCCATGGGGTGCGACCCTTTGTGAATGCGGCATCTGCGAAATAGCAGGTCACGGGCGTTCCGCCTCTGCGACCTCGGCCAATCAATTGGGTCAGCGTCACCAAGATGTTCATCACTGTGTAGTGTCGGATGTTGGCGGGTTGTTGACTGAATGCGGGCGGGGCGCCTCGAATGCTGTTGAGCAGCATGTTCGAAATGGCTCGCTCTGATTGCAAAATGTGTTTGAGGTTAGTCTGCGGACGCATGGTGTTCCACGTTTCGTAGCTGATATGTGCCAGGTTGTTTTCGGGGCTATCGGAAGCGGGTAATGGGCGAACGCAGATGACTACCCCTCCGATGGCAGACATACCATCTTTGTTGACGATGTTATGTCCTCGCGCCATTGGATGGAGCGCACTGACGAGAATCGTTTTATCCCTGTGGATGCCCTCAATGAACTGGGCAAGGTCGTCATACACCAGTGTGTGGTCTGCGCTGAGTTGTGTGGGCTTGTACTCGCTTGCGCGTCCCCGCACCCAGCCTACCTTGGACGTTTCAGAGAGGTCGGACAGGGTGATGGCTAGCAACTCGGCGTCGGCATCGCTGCTAGCGACGAGCAAGAGTCGAGCGCGATTCTCCGTGGCTGGATCTTTTGCAAGCGCCCGCAGCCGTTTCTCCAGCCAAGGCCATAGCTCCGCAGCCAGTTGCCTGATCCGGTCTTTACGTTCGAAGTAGGGAGCGCCAGAGACAGTGGTGGTGAGTCCAATATTCTCAAAGGTCACCTGCCCCTTTGCATCCGGAACATCGATGAAATCCCTGGCCTTGAGGTCAAAGGCACTGGCTCCGGGGAAGTAGGCTGTTGCGGAAAACCCCATGAACATTCGTCTCACCCCGGCGTAACCGAGTGCCGCGAGTTCAGGGAGGGCGAGAAGGGTGCCGTGAGGATCACCTCGCATGGCGATCACATTGAGGGTCGCCTCCACTTCACTGGTCTGTTTTCGTTTGAACCCAAAAACTGTTCGGTGCAGTGGCCCGATTGGGCTGAAGGACAGCGGCTCTCGGCCTTTGAGGTTGCTATGCACCTCTTGCGCATAGGGCACTTCGGCGCTGGCAAAGTTGGGCAGCTCAATCTGCAGATTCCTCAGGGCCACTTCGATAAAGTCGAGTACACCGCGCAGGATGAGCGAAGCCTTGAGGCGCTGCAGGTCTTTCGCGTTCGGTTTTGCTTTCAGGTGATTGCTGCTTGCCAGGGCGGTGAGCAAGCTACCAAGCTCCATCGCCTTGTTCTCTGGCCTACTGGACGGATCGTTCGTACGCCAATAGATGAGATTTTCGCGCAGGTTCCGAAGGTGCTCTGGGACACTAGCATTCCCACTGCTGTAGAGCGCTTGGAGCGTTTCGTAGTCGATCTCCAACTTGGTCATGATGTAGCCGTCGTCGGCTTCAGCCCAGGTGGTTTCTTTCTTTGGCCAATCAAAGTACCTGCGCTGCTGCAGGTTCATCAATTGATCAACGCTGACACAGCAGTAGGTGAGCGCCCAGGTCAGTCTGATCAGGCTACTGTTGTCGATGCCAGGTATTTTTGATCGATTGATGATGGTGCGGAAGAGCTGAACGAGCGGGCTTTCTTCCCCGATGTTGCCGAGCTGCAAACTGAATGCACTGTTGTCGATAGCGGTTTTCAGCAGGCCGTCGATCTCGTCCACCAGGAACACGGGAGAAATCCGCAGAAGCAGCTCGATGAAGCTACGGGGCCCTGGGAACTGGCTGGAATCGTCAAACGGTATTCGTGTTGTCCCAGACAGCAACGCGTGGTGGTTGATGACGATCACATCAGCCTCAAGCGCCTGTGCAACCATTTTCGTCCGACCGCACGAGAAGAGGAAAGGGCAATGATCCAGTCGTTGAGTCTCTTCTTTGGCATTTCCCTTGGATGTGACAACGTGAAGCTTGAAGCAAGGTTCACTATCCGCTGGCATAGGTTCCAGCTCTGAAGCATAGGCGTTGAGCAAACATGCGTAATCGTATGGATGATCTTCGTTCTGCAGCTTGAAATGTACTCCCGCGCGTTGATGTGTTCGCGATACGGAGTGCAGTGGCGCGACCTTAAGCTTGGGAGCGACCACGGATGCGACTTGGCGCATTATCTTCACGGTGTTGTCGAGCTCAACGTAACCTGGAACTGCGATGACGACCTTGTGTCCACGTGAGGCCGCGTCAACGCCCATCAACGACATGACGACTGTCTTGCCGGTACCGGTGGCGGCGTTGACTCGAAAGAAGCTGCCTGCAGTGGCTGAGCGGCGACCACTCTCGCCCCAGATATTCTCCAGCGATACACAATGCTGGGTATGAGGCGTCGATGCGGCATCTAGCTTTTCGGCGATTTCTCGCAGGGACTGATAATCCCAATCGATTTCAGAGAGCGGCGTTGTGGTGGGGATTTTGAGATGCTGGCCAGCGGGTGGGACGTACTTACGCTCACTGGCTGGAACAGCGAAGATTCGAGTACGCTCTGCGGTGATCGACTTGAATACCAGCTTCCCTCCATCAGGCAATACAACGGGCGATGATGGTTTACGCCAGCGCTTCAATGCATGGAGGTTTTCCTGAATGATCAGATCTACCTCCAGGATTGCCTTCACCCGGTAGCGATCCGTCTCTGCTAGCTTGGGCTTCAGAACTTCCGGCTCCATAAGCTCGAAGGGGCTCAGCTCGCTATTGAACACTCCTTCAGCGATTTGGATGAAGTTCGCGGGTTGGGCGAGGAGGGCAGGACGTAAACGTAGACCTATTGCGATCACGATCTGCTGGTCTTGGGTAAGGCTACTCCAGGTGCTCCACTTGTGCGTTCGCCCGGCAATCAACGCTGCTGCGTCCGCCAAGCAGGGGATGCCCTGAACGTGTCGAGCCGCGAGTGCAAGAAACAGCGTCGTGGCGATATCAGAAAGGGTTCGCACGTTGTGTCAATTCCTTGATGCATTCGGTTTGCGTGAAAACCTGCAGCCCTTTGGCACATATGCTTCTCAGCCAGTCCAGGTGGGACTTCTGGTAGTCAGGAATCACGATCCAGCGTGGTGATGAGTACTCAAGGTTTTCCAAGTAGCGGCCTAGCGCGAGCGGTGAAACCCAAACTTTGGCATCAAGGTCGGTGGTCATGGCACCTTGAGTAATTCGTAAATCCGAGCGATCCACGTCAGGCCACAAGGTGACATCCAAGCCGTGCTCGGAAAGCTGCTCGGCCAGCTGAAGTTCCAGAAGCCCAGGTAAAAGGGTGTACTTCCACAGCGCGCTTTTTAGCCTGTAACGCTTGCCGGCGGTTTCGCCCTCCAGCTTTTGACCGGTCACGAAGTTGATAAGCCTATTGCTCTCCCACCTGTAAAGGCTGTTCTTCTCTCGACACCAGGCCGAATCACACTGCACCTCACGCCGTTGTGGATTCATCGGCCATCGGCACTCAGGGCATCGATAAAGATTTGCATCAATAGCAAGGTGCTCAGGGATTGGCTCGTAAAAGTCTTCCAGCTTCCGACCCAAGGGTATGAAAACCGCAGCGGCCTGGACGGTTTCGATAACTGGATTTTCGATCAGGAATCGTCTGAAGCGGCGGTAGAGCGCGTCGCCGTCGGAAATCACACGACACAGATGCAGGACTTCTCTGACGTTTACCTGGATGGCCTCCGAGAGTTGTTGAGCATCCAGCTCCAGCAGCATTTCAGAACAAGTCTGAGTGGGTAGGCCGGAGGCCAGGAGTGGGCCGCTGTAGCCGAGCCGCACCGACGCAGGAAGCCATTGCTCCAGCGGCTGTGAAAGCTTTCGCTCAAGATCCAGGGCGGAGCATAGTGCATCGGTGTTATTCAAACGCCACAGGTGAGCCTGAGACTCGCGCAGTAACAGCAACGCGGCTTCCCTGTCTGACCCGCACAGCGATGCAGCTTTGGAAAGCAGCCTCAGCAAATACTCGAATCGTTCAGAATCCACGAGTGGGCTCCTGCGCTTGATACCATCCTTGAATGGCCGAAATGGGGCGTGTGGCCTCCCCCGCGTGTGCAATGCAGAAAAGTTAGCTTAAATTCTCCGAGTTGCTGTTTGGCTACCTAAGCAACAGCCCAGAACATGATGATCTGACGCGCCCTGTCACCCAGGGGGTTGTGACAAGGCGCGCGTTGTTCAAAGATAAGTCATACCGCATCCCAAGGGCATCAGCGTGGTGCCCCACAGTGTGCCTTCTCTGCATTGTTTGTGCTTTCCACGCTACCGCAGATCGAGGGTCGTTCAATCTTCGGTTGTCAACGAGCGTTCCCAAAGAAACCCAACGGTTGAGCGGGTGAGGCCCAGTCGACGCGCAGTCTCAGCTTTAGTTAAACCTGCCTCTTTGCACGCCAGCACTTTTTGCAATTTAGCGATATCCGCTGGTCGCGATGCGGGGCGCTTAGCCACCTCCACGCCGCTGAGGTGCTGTCTGATGTCTTCGGCGCTGACCTTGGCTCCAAGATTGTCCAGTTCGTCATGCGCCTTCGTCAGAATTGCAGCAACTGAAGTGTTGTCGCGTGTTGAGACAACCAATGCCATGAGAGCGGTAGGGCTGAGTCCAAGAGCTTCGGCGAGCTCCGCAAATTTTTCAACCGTAGGACTGCTCACGGCATTCTCAATTTTGCTCAGGTAGGTGCGGGAGGCGGCATTGGCCAGGTTCTCCTGCGTGAAGCCCAAATTCTCTCGAATCGTGCGGACGACTGCTGCGAGTGCTGGCTTCAACAAAACGATGTCCTCAAAAGAGAGGATGTAGCCATGTTGTCGTGTACAGTTACACGTCATATGATGTATAAAACTGTACGACTTGCTGTCGGTGATCTCGCTTGCACTGGCCGGCGCACCAATCAGCGGCGTGGTACGACACGGCTGGCTCAGCATGCACAGCCCTGGGTATGGTTTTGCGTACGCAGCGTGACTGCGGTTGGAGGCTCACTCAATTCCCCCAATTATTTACTAAATCGCGCCGCGTACTGGGAGCCTACTGGGAGATGGGGCGGCGTAGTCGCTCCGCGTTCGTAATAGTTTCACCAATTGTCGAGAATCAAGCAGATGTTCAATTGTGATTTTGCGCGAGATCGCCGGATGGCTGAGGATCACCAGGGCGCCTTACAAGGCTTGCCTCCAGAGGTCGTTCGGGCTCAGCACGTCGACTGGTCGGTCGGTGTCGACGCATTCCTTTTCGGCGCCGCGAGAGTGGGGGAGCGCTATGTCGCGCTTGTCTACAACGACCAATCGGGAGTGTCGAAAAACGGTATGACAATCGCGACACCTCCCGTGCGGTGCATCGCCGAGAAGGACGGATTCAAGCTGGTTCGCAGTATCGGAGGAGATCACTACGTGATCACAAGCGAGCACGATTGTTGAAAGCCTAAAAGCTCCGACTGTCTTTCAGCCCCATTGGGAGTCGAAAAGGACAATAACCCCAAACTCGTTTTCAAACGTGTACCGCATGAACGACGCCATCAGGAGGGGTTTGATGGGGATTCAGATAGCCGCGCCTCCCGAAAACCGGAGCGCTTAAGGATGAAAAATGGCTGACCTCGAAAAAATAACCGTGACGATCAAAAATTATGACGTCCAGGCGCAAGGCGATCTTGATGCTCTTTACAGTCGGGTGCGACTTGAAGATGAAAAAGGAGAAACATTCTATTTCAAACAGGTGGTCGTTCCGAAATACCTGAAAATTCATGGTGCGATGGCGACCGAGACTCCACGAACTTGGTATTTCAAGAGAATCTCGAAAAAGACCATTGTGGTGCTGGCTTTTGAAAACAAAGCTGGAAAAGTTGAATACGATCTGGATGACCTCCGATTGATCGCTAGATCGACAATATTGAAAGGCGTGGTGTTCTCGCTCGGCTCAATTCCTGCGGCCATCATTGCTGCTACGGCCACATTCGGTCTTGGGTTAGTGATCATGCCTATGGGCCTCTGGTACGGATACAGGAACATTTTCAAGCTTCCAGCGATGCTGAGTCGCAAGACACTCCTTAATGATTTTGCGCAGCACGGAATCAAAGTTCGTTAATTTCCGCGAATGTCGTTTGGATATGTGTTTCGGCTGCGGTAGTCGAGAGGCCGCTAACTTATGAAGCTGACCTCCCTGTCTCCCGTCCGACCTTTGCTTGGGAGGCGTAGCCTGGACTTGCAATCTATGGATACGGCTGACGGACAACTGCGCAGCACCCACTCAACTAACTATGAGTACTTACGTGCTCCCAGGGAGTCGTGATGAGTGATATCTGGCTACGAGAACGAGAACGAAGGAAGGCGCTATGGCGGCTCGCTGAACTAGTACCAGGCGATCAAAGCGCACGAGCGATCCTGGAACGATTGGATGAGCTTGAACGACTTGATCATGAAGTTCCATTGAGCGCCTGCCATCTCGACCACGCTGAGCTGGTTCGGCTGCCTAGGGAGGCTCATCCTGTAGGATGCTGGATTATTCGGAACTCAGATATCCCAGAGCCTTGGAGATCCCGCTTCGCGGTGGCTCTGGGGCCAGCAGGTCGCGTGGAGGCAGGATTCTACTGGCATGATTGGACTGATTTTCTAGAGGCTTGGGAGCGCGAAGTCGCGCACGTGGAACAACATCGATTGGCGCTTGATGACGAGTAACGGCAATTTCCCGAATGCCCACGATGTTACTCCAGTGGATCAGAGTGGTCTCTTGAGTATGGAAAGCAGGGAATTAGTCAGCGGGAGGAGAATGATGGAGAAGCACGTAAGAACGCTGGGCCGTGACAACCTATCAGAACTCGAATCTGTTGAACGACTAGTAGCGTCAATCGGGCCAGCGGCGTTCGAAGCCGATGTACGATTTTTATCGAGCCTGCATACCGTTGATACCGAGTCAGCTATCCAATCGATCAGCCGCCTCACCCATCCCTCCCTAATAGGGATGAGCGAGACACCCTTCCAAATTTTCCAACGGCTGTGTGACGACCTAGTATTACGAGCTCCGTCGTTGCTTCAGCGCCCAAGTTATCGGTGCAGAAATGGTGATAACACAGCAGTCCCTTTTGAACTCTGGTTGAGCATCGTTCGGCATGCCCGAGAGCATTTTGACCCAGCGGGGTTGGATGCTGAGTTTTTGGTCGCGAGGATGCGGGAGGGACTTTCGAGCAAGGGGGCGTTCGATGCCCTTATTGCTTCGAAGCGCCCCAAGTGATGGCAGACATCGACTCCAGGCGATAAGCACTCGATATTCGTCACGCCTTCATGCCATGACTACGCCTTTGAGGTTGATCAGAAAGGTTACCTCCCGCGTTGCAATGGTGTGATAACGATGCTCCACAGCGCTTCCGCAGCACCTTCTTGAGATAGCTTTTGATCATGCCCAGCGTAGTGGGACATGCCCAGCGTTTTCAAATACAGGGCTTGATCATCAGCGTTTACCGACAGCGACTCGTTGTAGCTGTTACCCGCGAATGAATCGCCTTGGCTGTAGTAAATCCCGGCACCCAGCTGACCTCCTGTAAACACCGTCCCCCTAGCAACGTCCCGTCCGTCCTTGTAGATGACCGCAGAAAAGCGATTGGCGTCGATTCGACGATACACACCTTCATAGCCAGGATTACGAGCTTGAAGCTCTTGCAGGGAGTTCTCGAAGTAGCGAGCGATGTATTCGAACGTGTCCAGCAAGAACTGATCTTTGTCCCGCTGGGTGAAGATCTTGGCAACTCTAAGGTTACTCGACCGGGGGCCAGTGGCCGGTAGCGGGGAGGGCGGTTGTAGGATAGCTGTCGCCGAGCGAGCGATTTGCGATGAAGGAATGGGCACATCCTTGCGGCATCGTTCTACAGCTTTACGCACTGCCTGCGCTACTTGCAGGAAAGCTACATCGCGGTCAGGCCACAGGGTGACGGGTTTACCATCCTCAGGCGTGGCAAGCAGCTTACCGAACGGAGCATGATGCCAATCGCACGCACGCAAAATCACAGGGATGACGATCGCTTCCTTTGCGGCGTGGCGCTCCATGGCGCGAGCCATCTCGATGTTGTAGCAATAATCAGAGGCGATGAAGTCCGGGCTGACCAAGAGAAGGATGATTTCGTCGCTGTTGATGTGGTTGTCGATGGCTGAATCGATTTCTTGACCAGCGCCGATCCTGCGGTCATGCCAAGTGTCGATAACGCCTTGGCGCTTGAGCATCGATAGCTGCTTTTCCAGCTGATCACGAAGCGCCTCATCGGCATGGCAGTATGAAAAAAATACGCTTGGCAAGATCGGCGCTCCATGGATTGGTGACGGCTTAGATCTTAGGGGCTGTCCGATGCCGAAGTACAGGCCTTAACTTTCCCGTGTAGGACAACGTGCAGCGTGTCGTGCGATTCATAAAGCGCAAATTGTCATAGCTCTGGGAATCGATATATTGGGAGGGATTCTAAGTCACTTCGGTGCGTTAGCTTCGAGTAGCGCTTCTTTTAGAGCTGCGAGAGCGCACTTCAAACGGCGATCTTCCCGAGGATCGCCACTTGCAGGCTTGTGCGATTGACAGTGATGTAACAGGGCCTCTAGGTCGTTTTGGTTAAGGTCGAATTCGATTTGCATCAGCTTGCTCTCTGTAAGTGAGGGGCGACGGGTTGAAAGCTAGGCACTGCCCGAGGAAATTAATGAGGTTAGCGTGCAGGATGAGGTAGCGAATCTGCTTTGGGAACAGTCGTGGCAGGTCTTCGGCGAATCTCTGAGCAAGGTATTAAGTGAGGCCTTTACTAGCTACAAGCGCAGCGCCGGCTACGATGAGATGCAGCGCTTGTACCCGAGCGCGGTAGGTGACGAGGCTTTTCAAGTTTTGAGACAAGCGCTAATCCAGCAGTGGCCCAAGGTCAATGGTGAGAGCTCGCACGCTTATGTTGAATTGCGTGGTCGCCTCAAAGAGCACGTTGAGCAGTACTTACTTCGCCGCCTCGTTCTAGGTAATCAGGTCGCACCGGCGCTCCGAGATGCGCTGTTTGCTGCTGATTTGGGCGTGTGAGGCTGAAACATTCGCTCATTACTTAGCAATGACAGTCCACAGCTGGTTAATCTTCGTCATATAGCTCTGGCTCATCAGTTCACTGCGCATCGCCCAACCAGGCGCGGCAGGCACGCTGGCTAAACGCAGCACTCTCTTTCCCCAGCGACTATCGATCTCATCCAAGGCACCCATTACTTTGTCCGCAATCACAGGCTGCGAAAGCTTAACCGTCCGGCGAAGTCACCTACCCGATCCCTGCGATAAGGGCGATGTTCTCCACTTAAAAATACGTGGAGAACATCGTAAGCGTCTGGCGAACACGCCTATGAATGTGTTGAACCGAAGATAACGGCATCAGCATTTCAATTGTCCATAGGCTTGGGCCATGACTTCCCAGGTTCTCGCGTCGGCAGGAATCAGATGCTCAATACGCAGCGACTCCATCGTAATGTCGAGAGGCATGCCAAATGTTGTAAAAGTTGACATGAATTTCAGTTCCCCGTGCCTTGAGTCGAGCCGCGTCAGTACCAACGGAGGCAGTTCGTTTGTCAACGTGGAAGCCTCTTGAGGCGTGGGGAGGCTTTTCAGAAGCGTAGCGAGCCCCGGGTTGCTCAGGGCCTCTCTAGCTGCCCTTTGCCAAGCAATCAATCTGATTTCCTCGACGTTGTTCAGATGATCGCCCAACCCTCCAGGCTCCAGCAGCGTTACCAACAGATTTAGGCCTTCTGCCGCATCGGCACTCAGGCCGACCAGATCGAACAGCACTCCAGTGCTGGCGTTGGCTGCCAATATCTCCCACTGACTCCCCAAGACAATCGCTGGTGCGGGGTTGTTGGCATGAAGCAGGTGAGTTATAGCGTCACGAACAGCCTCCATGCTTGGCGAGGTAAGAGGTGTTGCTTCGTAGCGCGGTGCATAACCACTGGCGAGAAAGACACTGTTGCAGTGCTCTAGAGGCGCATCGAGTGCCATGAGTAGGTTATGCAGAGTTCCTGGGCTTGGCTTGGCGCGCCCTGTCTCGATGCAGCTGAGGTGGCGCTGAGAAATACCTGACATCAAGGCTAGGTGGAGTTGGCTCAATTTTGCCTGACGTCGCAGTTGACGCAACTGCTCACTGGCAGTGATGGCGGGTGTCGTTCGAGGAAAAGGTCGGGTGCTCATTGTTCGACTCTGACGGCGCGAATTGGCTGAGTCCATGACCTGTGAGGTCATTGATCTCGTCGTGACAATATCACTAGCTTGTCAGCGTTGATCATCGCTTCTTGCTCAAGGAGGACAAATGAAAAGACCCTACCTCTCACTTGCCACATTGGTAATTTTTTCCTTGTATACGGCGGGTACCATGCTCGTTGCCGATCAATCGCTCATCGACTTCGGCCTGGAGTTAATATCCAGCCCGGACACTGCCCAAGTAGTTATTGACCTTTACCTGCTCGGCGTCCTCGCTTGCATCTGGATGTATCGGGACGCTCGCTCCAAAGGTCGATCTGCGGTCTCTCTTGTGCCTTACTTTCTGATAACGGCAGTCTTCGTATCGATTGGCCCATTGCTTTACCTCGTTATCAACGGATTCGCCAAGAAGAAGCTGCCTACGGATACCACCGGTTACAGCATCAATATTTCGCGCAATCTCGACTAAAAGGAATGCAGAGGAAGTCCGTTGGCGTTTGGCAATTCCTTTGTTTCTAGATGTCCGGCCAACACGCCTTCGCGTAGCGCATCGACCAAGGGCTGGAGCTGCACACCGGTTTGACCGACCCATTGCGCCAGTGTCGAGCGGGCGATGGCCAAGCCGGCGCGGCCAAAGATTTTCTCTTGCCGATACAGCGGCAAATGGTCGGCAAATTTGGCCACCATCACGTGAGCCAGCAGCCCTGCCGTCGGGATGCCCTTATCGATGACGTGGGCGGGAACCGGTGCCTGAGTCAGTGTTTCACACTCGCGGCAGACCCATTTCCCGCGCACATGCTGCTCCACCGTAAACACGCCCGGCGTGTAATCCAGCTTCTCGCTGACGTCCTCGCCAACCCGCTGGAGCTGGCAGCCGCAGGCGCATTGGATGTTGTCGGGTTCGTGATAAATCACGGTACGCGGAAGCTGCGCAGGCAAGGAAACACGCTTGGGCTGCTTGCGTGGTTCAGCTTGCGCAGCCGGCGGACTCAACGCCTTCAGCTCGGCTTCAATGGCCGCGATGTCGGTGTCGAGTAAGTCGTCGAGCAAGCTGCCTTGGTCGGGACTCAATTGCTCACTGCGCTTGGCAAACTTGTTACGTTTGAACCAGGCGATTTCGTGGGTGAGTTGCTCGATGATGGTTTGGTCGCGGTCGTTCTTCTTGCCCATCCTGTCGACTTGCTGTCCGAGCGAATCAACCTGGGACAGCAACTGCGCAGCGAAAGCGCGCAGTTGGTCGGGGGTCATCTGATCGAGATTGGGCGAGGAAGTCATGCCCTGGATTTTACCAAAGCGGATCGCCTGCGGCAGCAGGCCGAGGCGCTAATTAGAGCTTCTAGAGCAATGTGATTGCACCGCCAGCCCCAACGCGTTGCCAAGGCAGACCGAGCACCAAAGCCTGAAGTTGCTCGGCATCCAGCTCCATCTCGCAGCCTAGTCGAATGCCTGGCCAGTGAAACTTTCCTTGGTTCAATCGACGAGCAGCCAGCCAGACGCCAATCCCGGCATGCACCAGCACTTTCATACGAGTGGCGCGGCGGTTGGCAAGCAGATAAGCACAGTGCGGCTTTGCCGCACCGAACACCGCGATCACTCTGGCTAACGCGGTCTCGGTGCCGGCACGCATGTCCATGGGCTCGGTGGCAAGCCAGATGGCGTCGATGCGAATCATTGCGTGAGTCCACGGACAAAGCGGGCGCAGCCTTCAGGATCAGACATCGGCCATTTCACCGTGATCGATTGCTCGCCAAGCGGCAGCTCAATAATCGCCAAAGCTTCCGCCTGCCGCTTGGGTGCAGCTCTCAACGGAACGAAAGCCGGAAAGGCTGCTGGCGGCTGGTCTCGGTAAAGCGGCAGCCACTTGCGGATCAGTTGGCGTTGATGCCGTGGCTGATGGCGACGCTGGATAGGGTTGCGCCCGGTTCCAGGCATTCCTGAACAACCTGGGCCTTGAAGGGTTTCGGATAAGAGCTTCGATGGCGCATGGAAATCCTGACGTTAAGGCCGATGGCGTCCGCTTAAAAATACGCGGACACCATCGCCCTTAATGCTGGAGTTCGGAAGGTGACTTCCCCAGACGCTTACGCGAAAGCGCCAAGAGGTCATCAGTGAATTCGCCAGGCTGTCGCAGATCCATCAGCAAAATCTCGGCTTTGCTGTATTTGAAGCCCGATCGGAAGAGGCGATTAACCTCTTCAGTTGCAGCCTTCGTCGTCAGCCTCACGTCGTTGATCGGATACGGCACTTCTACCAAGGCGCCGTTCATGAGTATTTGTCCTTTGGCTCATGAGTGTGTGAGTTACGCGTGCTGCTTGGAATTCAAATATTCGTCGGACTTTTTCGGAAGTGACAACATGACCATGAAATTCGTGAATCCATGGCCACTCAGTGGGCAGGCCTTCAAGCGTGGTGAGGTTCGCCGTCAATAGGCGCTCGGAGGGAGGAATTTCTGAGAAGAAGCGCAGCTTGAGACTATGAGACCTGGTTTGGGGAATTCCAGCGTTCAGCGCTTTTTCCGTATACGACCCTCGCTTGATCTCAGGCTTTTTTTGCCTTCAAGGCTCTTAGCATCGGCTGTGGCTCGCGCTTTTTAAAATTCATCCATGGTTTCAGGCGAGCCCAGTTTGCGGACGTAATGTCCCTCACTCATGGAAGTCAGAGCCTGCAACAGCGCGCAGATAGGCTTCGTCAGCTTCACGTCGCAGACCTCGCCATTCTCGCCAATCAATGAGTCCGAGCCTGTCCATTTCATCCGCTTGCCGCAAAAGTTCATCGTGGTAAGCGTCCGGACACTCTTTTCGGAGCGTGCAGTTCTCCAATGCTCTGTGCCAGGAAGCACAAGCAATGAGTTTAGCTTCCTCGTCTGGAGAAAAAAGATCTTTGCAAATTTTCATGGCGATCACTTATCGGGAGTTTGTGTGTGGAGCAGCGTTACGCGGCGAGAGTTCAGAAGCGTCGACAGGAGGCAGGCAAGGACAACATTTGCCTGGTTTGGGGGCAACCGTTGTGAGCGTCCGCTCAAGGCCGTAAGCGCCGTTCAAGGCTGCTCGTTTCTACGGCGGTAAATACCCATCTCGTGGTTGCTACTTTGCTCTCACCGTCCACAGCTGATCCAGCTTCGTCGTATAACTCTGGCTCATAAGCTCCCTACGCATCGCCCATTCAGGTGCCGTAGGCACGCTGGCTAAACGCAGCATTCCCTTTCCCCAGCGACCATTGATCTCATCCAGAACGCTCATCACCTTGTCCGCCATCACGGGTTGCGAATGCGCGAACAGGTCATCAGTGAATTCGCCTGGCTGTCGCAGATCCATAAGTAGAACTTCCGCCTTGCTGTACTTGAAGCCCGGTCGGAAGAGGCGATTGACCGCTTCGGTCGCAGCCTTCGTCATGAGGCGTACGTCGTTGGTCGGGTACGGCAATTCCACCAAGGCGCCATTCGCATATTTCGCTTCCTCGGGATTGAACATGCCGGTGCGAATGCTGACGCGAATTTTCTTGCAGAGCGAATTTTGCGCTCGGAGTTTTTCCGCTGCGCGCTGGGTGTAGGTAGCGACGGCTTCTTTGATCGGCTCGATCTGTGTGAGTCGCGTGCCAAACATTCGGCTGCAGCAAATTTCCTGCTTCTGTGGGTCAGCTTCTCCCAGTTCCAAACATGGGGTACCGGCTAGCTCACGAGCAGTCTTCTCGATCACCACGCTGAATTTCTGGCGAAGCATCCAGGGATCGGTTTTCGCCAAATCCATGGCGGTCTTGATGCCCATCGTTTCCAGATGAGCCTTCATGCGCTTGCCAATGCCCCAGACTTCGCCGACATCGGTGTTGCGCAGCGTCCAGTCCCGTTTGAACGGATCGCACAGATCCACCACGCCTCCCGTGACATCCAGCAGCCGTTTGGCCGTGTGGTTGGCGAGCTTGGCGAGTGTCTTGGTGCGCGCGATCCCCACCCCGACTGGAATGCCTGTGTGCTTGAGAAGAGTGGAGCGCATGTGCCTGCCTAACGCGGACAGATCTGCCGGCATGCCAGTCAAATCAGCAAATGCTTCATCAATGCTGTAGATCTCAAGCGCTGGCACCATCGATTCTATGATAGTCATGACGCGTTCGCTCATGTCTCCGTACAGAGCATAGTTATTGCTGAAGGCCACGATCCCATGCCAGCGTAGATGATCTTTGATCTGGAAGTACGGCTGACCCATTTTTACGAAAGGCTTGGCGTCGTAGCTACGCGCGATCACACAGCCGTCGTTGTTCGACAGCACCACGATGGGTGTCTTGGCGAGGTCGGGTCTAAAGACGCGCTCGCAGCTCGCGTAAAACGAGTTGCAGTCGATCAGCGCGAAGACAGGCTCACGTATTGTCATGATCGCGGACGCTGTATTTCACGACTCCCCAGATCACCAGCTCGTCACCTTCCATGACATGTCTCGCCGGATATTTCGGGTTTTCCGATAGGAGAATCGCGGCGTTTTCGCGCAGAAGCAGACGCTTGCAGAAGGGCTCCGAATTCAGCGCGGCGATAACGATATCGCCACTGACCGCTTCGATGCTCCGATCGACTATCACCATATCCCCGGAGTAAATACCCGCGCCTTGCATGCTGTCCCCGTCAATCCGCACCAGGTACACGTGCGGCGCCCGGATATCGAACAGTTCATCCAGGGAAATGTGCTTCTCGATATGGTCAGCTGCGGGGGAGGGGAAGCCCGCCGGTACCTTGGATGAATAAAGTGGCAGCTTCTTGCCGCCAATAGCGAGTGGGCCGAGGAGGGTGATGCTCATGATGCAAGCCTTGGAGGTTAACTGTACATGCATACAGTTAACGATTTGGTTCGCTTGCGGTCAATCTCATAGGCACCACAATTCGACGGGTGACAGCATGTGCGGACGCTACTCGATTTACGAATCGATGGATCACTACCTCAAGGAGCTTGGGCCAAGGCAGTTGGTGATCAATGGCTATGACCTCTGGCCCGTTGAGCGATACAACGTCGCACCGTCGACGCGGGTGGAAATCATCCGGCCGGTTCGGGAGGGCTTGAGCATTGACAAGGTCAAATGGGGATGGGCGCCTTTCTGGGCGAAGGGAAAGCGTCCTGACCCGATCAACGCAAGAGTCGAGACCGTCATCACCGGCAGGGTTTTCAATCAGCTCTGGCCAGACGGACGCGTACTCGCGCCGGCGAACGGCTGGTTCGAGTGGGTCAAGGACGAAGAAGATCCGAAGAAAAAGCAGCCGTACTTCATCACCCTGAAAGAACAGATTCCGATGTTCTTCGCAGGGTTGGCCGAGGTGCACGAAGCCCTGGAACCGGACGAACGGGACGGCTTCGTCATCATCACCGCCGCGAGTGATGAAGGCATGGTCGATATCCACGACCGCAAGCCCTTGGTCTTGGCGCCTGAACATGCGCTTGAATGGATCGACCCCGACACTTCACCTGAACGCGCTCGCGAACTAGCGATGGAGCATTGCAGGCCTGCTACGGATTTTCATTGGTACAAGGTCGGCAAAGAAGTGGGCATTGTACGTAATCAGGGCCTTCATCTAATTGAGCCCACTACTCTCGCATCAGACGTCGATGACTGATCCATGACGATGCAAGCAACTTGGCTCCGGGAGGTCAGGGCGCTGGCGACATCAGCGTTTGGCTAGTCCACATGGGATAATTTGCCCCGATGATGGCTGTAAGTCGATTGGCAAGTGTCCCCTAAAGCGGACGTTCTCAGATAGCTCACTAGCTGGTTCTTTCTGTCTCCGCAGTTCGACGCGCCATCGCAACAGGTCGATTTCAACAGCCTCATCTGAATGCCAAGCGCTCTAGATACCGGTCGTCTACGCATCCGAACCAACAATAGCTGACAGTGTCATAATGATGTCATGTGGGGAGCGCCGATGCTCTTACCACTTAATTACAATATGCGTGCCATTATGCCTTCATCCGACGATTTCCGATTCAACGCCCATCACCTCCTGGTTGATCTGGATGCGGCCACAAATAATCTAATGATGCTTGTCGTCTCGCACGAAGTGACAGGGAGCCGCTGGGATGAAGCTGTGTCTCGTCACAAGCAAGCGTACGCAGCTTGGGCCTCCATCTTGACGGGAATTCAAACCGATCCGCTGCCTGTCCTTGATGGTCGTCCGGTAGAAGGGAACAGCTCTACCGCTAAGTAGCATCCAACGCTCGAAGATCTTCAGAAGTCTCCATCTGTGCCTCGATGCCGAGGCGAAACGGCTTTTGTTGGCAAGAATCGTTATGAGCCCTCCGTGACAGGTGGAGAGTGACCAGCGTTCGGCTACAGTTCAACGACTGCAGGGAGTGACGTATGAGCTGTTCAATTTGTGGGGCGCCGGCTCGGGTGCTGGAAACCAACTTCTATGGTGTGATAGTTGATTGCGTTTAGTGCGGTAGCTACGTTGTAAGCGCCGACGTTCTCAAAAAGAAGGAGTTCTGGGGAAAGATAGTGGCCGTCCAGGCGACAAGGCTGTGGCTCGTTAGTCAGAGGCTGGGGCACCACCATAGGCCGGTGATTACTGCCGATACCGTACGCTGGGAAAATAACTCAATCGACAGTTGCGGGAAGTCCTCAAAACTTTAGCGTGCGCGAGACCATCCTATGACTACCTGCAGATAGGACATCAGCGGGTTTGTTCGCGGCGACAGCAATCGAGCCAATGCGCTCGTTGGAGCTAATTCGAGACGCGGAGCTGCTTATCGGAGTAAGCGTTACCCGAATCGCTGGCGGCAGGTCGATGCAGTCAATGCATCATTCATGCTTATTCCCATGTCCAGCCGTTGAGGTTGGCCGGTGGCTCAAGCGGCAGTTCGTACTGCTCAACATCGATTAGCAACCATCCGCCGGCCGGCTCGTTGCTGCCGTCGACAATCGGCCCTTGCAGCACCAGACCGCTGGGCAAGATCACCTGAATGGCATTGGCTTGCATGGGGCCTTGCAAGTAGCGGTCAAATTCAAGGCGAAAACGCTGCGGGCCGACGTTGAGAACGCGCACGTTTAATTCGTAGGTGGTCAGCTTGTTTGGAGACTGCTCCAGGTATAGGGCTAACACGCCAACGGTTGCCAAGCCTTCATAGGCGCAAGACATAAGTCTGTTCCTGATCACGTTAGAACGGCTTGGCCGGATGCCAAAGCGTTATGGGATGGTAGACACAGTCCCCGTGTACGTGGTTTCCAACGTCGCAAAAAAAAGCCCCCGCTCTGGCTGAAAACTTGGGGCCGATTGGATTCACTGGTGGCTAAAAGCCGTAACAGGTCATGATCGGTCATCCGTACATTCTCCCGCTCGAAGCCGACCGATGGTTATTCCAGTGACGGCACTGAATTGAACCAGCCTTTTTCTGGAGCAATCCATTGGTCACGGAGGGCGATTTATGAAATGTATGTGCTGGATTTGTTGGGAAGATGCAAAGCTTCAATACGAATTAGGGGAGTGGCAGGTCATCGATTGCTCCGCTTGCGGGCGCTATTTCATTAGCAGGCAATTCATGCAAGAGAATGTGGGGAAGACGCTAGACGTAGAGGCTACCCGACAGCTCATAGTTGACGCGATACGCGCTGGCGTAATTCCAGCCGTCAGCGAAGGAACGGCTCGTTTCACCGTGGCACGCAAGCACCCCAAATGAGTCTAGGAGAATACGCTCCTGAAATGAAGCGGCGCTAAATCCTGAATTCGAAACGGATCGTAAGAAGGGCGACGTCGTCCGATCAACGTCGCCCAGTCGTAGCTTAGACCTTACTTAGACTCCATCGTGGCCGCTTGATTGCCGCCTTGCTCGGCAATCTTCGACAATTTGTCGTCCGTAGCCTTCTCCTCCGCAAGCGTTGCGCTGAGGAGCTTGGCAGCATCCGTCAGATTCAAATGTTTGGCCATGGCGATCAGGGTGCCATAACTGGCAATCTCGTAGTGCTCCACCTTTTGCGCGGCGCCGATAAGTCCCGCATCCAGAACGGCACCTTTCTCGATTTCCTCCAAAAGTTCTTTCGATTCTTCGACCAGTCCTTCCATCGCTACGCACTTCATGCGCTTGAGTTTCAAGCCAGTCAATTCGACGAGCTGATCAATCCGTTCAATCTGTCCTTGAGTTTCCTCAAGGTGCGCATTAAAGGCTTCAGCCAAGAGAGGATTGGTCGCCGCACGTGCCATGCGGGGGAGGGCGCGAGTGATCTGTTTCTCAGCGCTGTAAATATCGGAAAGTTCGTGAATAAACAGGTCTTCAACAGTTTTTCTAGCCATTTGATTTCTCCTCTCCACTATATAAGTCTCGGTGTCGAGACGTCTCATTTGCATGTCCACGCGTATGGGCTGCATGAAGAAATGACCAGTCCTTGGAGCCAGGCGTTCAAATTTTGTGAGTGCTGAAGGAAGACCGCCGGGCAACTCGAACCCGACAGACGGTTAAAATGTAATAAAGTATTTCTGGCTTCTGTGCGGTCAACAGACTGTGTTCATTCAGAGTGTGTCTTATGAGATTTTCCCTATTCTGCCAAGCGCTATCCAATTGGGCTGGCAGCCCGAAGACATTTTTGAGCGCAATTCTGTTGATCATCGCTTGGGCCGCGACCGGCCCATACTTCCACTACAACGATACATGGCAGCTCATCATCAATACGTCGACCACGATCATTACCTTCCTGATGGTGTTTCTGATTCAAAACACCCAGAACCGTGACAACGACATCCTGCATCTGAAGCTCGATGAGCTTATACGAGCTACTCACGATGCGCAGAATGCCACGCTGGGTTTGGAGCAAATGGGGTCGAGTGAACTCAGAAAACTTCGTGAGCAATACCGCACGTTAGGTGAATCGGGTCAGATTAAGGTTGATTCTGCACGCAGTGATGATGATCGCTAGATTATCCATCTGTAAATCTGAGATATTATTTCATACAGACCTTCACCAGCCGTCCAAAGAGAATGTCCATGTCCAAGCTCGCAGAATACCGCCAATTAGAAAGACATCTCGCAGAACAACTCAAGGCGCTGGAAGCGCTTAAAGGCGACGCTGATCTTAAAAAAGAAATTGAGTTTGAGACTAAGCTGCGTGATCTCCTTGCGAAATACGGTTACAGCCTGAAAGACGTAATCAACGTGCTTGACCCACGAGCTGGTCGCCGCGAACCCGCTGTCCAATCGAATCTTGGACGCCGTAAGGCACGGCAAGTCAAGACCTATAAAAATCCGCACACTGGTGAAGTGATCGAAACCAAGGGCGGCAACCATCGCGGACTTAAAGACTGGAAAGCTGAGCACGGTTCTGAAACCGTTGAGTCATGGCTGACCAAATGATTGTACGTTGAGATAAAAGAGCCCTACGGGGCTCTTTTATCGTCGGGCGCAGAATCGCAGCGTTGCGCGCGCTGTTAAGGCGAACGATATTTCGGCAGGGCGTCACCGATAGCGTGGTCTACTGAGTGCAGTTGACCAAATATCGTGGTTGCACCGAGGGCAGTCTGCTCTTTGGGCTTCCACGATATGCTGGGAGAACCCGCAATTCACACAGCAATACAAACCCGACGCAGGCGCAGTTTCAAACTCGGCACGATGCTCTAATGGCAGGACGGACAGCCCAGGGCGCAGATCTTTCTGTTCGAAAAAATAAAGGCTGACGTCGCCGTCGGTCTCAACCAGCCCGAGCCTTACTTGTCCGAGATGTTCAACCCCTTGCTGTCGTAACTCCATCAATAATTCGTTAGATGAGATGTTCAGCGTTTCCAAAGACTTGAGCTCATAGAGACCGTCACGGATCACGGTTACCGGGAGCCCATCCATCCAAGCTTCAAATTTTTTACTCTTCGTCATGATCAGGACGGTGAGGCGGTAGAGAAGCAGGAGCGTAAGAAATACTACGGCGACCGGGAGTAGCGGAACGTCATGGTAAAAGGACACGTCTCCTGCGGCCGAGCCCAATGTTAAAATCACGACTAGCTCAAAAAGTGAAAGCTGTCTGATCCCTCGTCGACCGCTGGATTTCAAAAAAAGAAAAACTGCGAGAAAAGCGAATGTGGCCCTGAAACCTACCTCCAGTAAAAACGCTAAGGGAAATTCGTCTATCAGCATCCGCTGGATATCAAAAGGCGACATCTTGTCCTCGATTTATTTAACAGTCTTTGGTTTCAAAAGCTGATGTCGGAGTATCCAGCGGGTAATCGACTTTGCGGGCGGCTACGAATGAAGCGGATTTATCAAAAGCCCGCGTCATAGCACGCCCTGCTACGTTGAGCTGGGTCGCCAGGTGACATCGGGAATGCCGTATTTTTCGGCTTGAGGTTTGGACACCATCTTCAGTGGCGGGCGACCAGGCCTGGGAATGGGCGCTACACCCGCATCGCAGCTAGCCCAATGCCATGCATCGGCGTTTTGCATTGCTTTGCTACGGATGATGAAGGATTTTGGCGCATCATGAAGCTTGTAGTTGATGACGAATAGATTGTTTTCCATGACTCACTCCGTCTGCTCTGATCTAACGGAGTCATCGGGCGCGGAAAAATTCAAAAAATCAGGGACTTCAGCACCGGACTGGTTTCATGAGCAGAGAGTGTTGCAGGCCTACAGGCTCAGCACCAATCATGGCCTGCCTGGTCTTACCATTTCGAAGCCAAGCTTAGCGTTTGCTAATCGGTTTACCGGGCTGCAAAAGCTCCGCAACTGCTGTCACCAATTCATCGAGTGACCAGGGTTTGTGCAGGTAAATAGTACGAGCTGGCACTGCGGTGCTCTCGATCAGATATCCCGAGGTAAGTATCGCAGCGATGTGAGGCCACCTGCCTTTAACCATCTCTATGAATTCAATGCCTTGGACTTGTCCGGGAACGCCGTGATCGGCGATCACTAAGGCGCATTCACCATGTGCTTCGAGCAGATAGGTCAACGCATCATCCGCCGTCGCGAACGGGACAGTCTTCGCGCCAATCTCATCCATGATATCGGTCATGAGCAACTGTAAAGTTGGGTCGTCCTCAATGACGATGACCTCACCGCGAATCGGCAGCAATCCTTCCCAGTTTACGTTCAAACAATCCTCCTCTAATCCGAGAAACCGACCGAACGGGCGGAACGGTTTGCATGAGTGTAAGCGAAAATATCGCGTGTGCCTTGAAAGCGCTTGGAGCACGCGGGATTCTCGACTCACGATATGTCCTTTGCAGATGTCCTCGCAGCGTATTTGAGGAGCGTGGCGCCTCGCTTTTCTAGTCGCCCCGCAAGAGCATCGAGTTCAGAACCAATTGTGCGCTTAGGGCTATGGGTGCTGCTTAGCAATCCCTTGATCTAGATCAAACATTACGCAATTTTTCGAACCTTCACCCCGAGGTATCTATCAAAACAACATGTGCCGAGTAGGCGCATTTCGAATCGTTCCGATTCGAAAGCGATTGCGACAAATCGGGTTCAGGTAGATCTCGGAGGCAGGGTGCGCCGGACATGAGTAACGCTTCGGGTTGATCGTCAATGAAGCCTTGAACACATCGATTTCAGCGTTGGGCATTGGTATGCGCGAGCCTGGACAACCTTGTGTAGCAACCCTTCGAGAACATCAGCCTTGGGATCGTTTCGGATAGATGAATGCAGAACATGCTAGAAGCAAGGATGCACCTCAAAATGCGGAGCGCACATGGATTACATCGATCTGGTTCAGTGGCCAGCGATGGCTGTAACAGTCATCTCAGCCTGGTTCATCGGCTCGCAACGAGCGTACCGCCGGATGATCGCTTTTTGGGGGTTCATCCTAAGCAATACGCTTTGGGTGGCCTGGGGACTTCATGCTGAGGCGTATGCTCTGATTATTCTTGAGTGCGTACCGTTGGGAATGAATGCCCGAGGTTTTAAAAAAAACTTCGACGGGCACCGTCATTATTGAATCCTCTGATCTTCTCTGCCCTTCGAATTTTTCCTTAATCCACGAAGGTTCATCAGAAAAAGGCAAACCTGCAATACGATCAACGCATATGCTCCTGCGTAAGCGCCCCAGATGACCCACAGCACGTTGCTCACGCTGAAGCACACAAACCCTGTCATTCGCCTTTTTGGTCGCTGCGATCCGATGAGCCACGCGGCCAGAACGGTGACGACCATCGCTGGCCACTGAATCCAATCCCAATAAGACAAATTATCCTCTCAATACATTCGTGAGCCGGAGTGCTGTTTGGATGCCAGGCTGATCAGTCAGGCTTCTCATCGTCGGATAGGGGTTTCGATTTGCCGAGAACGTAGCAGGGGATGGAGCTGACCATTAGGATGAGTTGTCACAACAATAGATATTAGTGACCAACCCTCAGCGAGCTTAACGTTTACTGCATTGGTCGAAGCGCTTCCATGATTTGCGTTGCCTCGGACATATGCATTTTGTCTTTCTCAAGCTGAGGGGTTCAACTGTTAGGCGCCCGTCCCGGATGAGGGTTCCTCTACCTAAGATCGTGGCCCTGAATTGCGTGATCACCAAGCCTTTGAAAACCTTTATCAGAATGGGTTGGGCATAGACAAAAATACCGAGATGTTAGGAGGACAGGCGGTGGTCGAACGCCACATAACTGCTCGTCTACACTGCTTCACCAATGACGGAGGAGGTGTCCATGCCGAGCCGAATGATGACCGTTAAAGACTTGCAGGTGAATGTCTCAATCACCGGCCAAGGCCCTCCGCTACTCCTACTCAACGGTCTGGGAGGTTTGATCAAAACCTTCGATGCTCTGCGCAACGAACTAGGCGACTACACAACGATCACGTTGGACGTACCTGGTGTCGGCAAGTCGCAGATGCCCCGCTGGCCTATGCGTTTGCCGAGTCATGCCGATCTGATCGCCGAAATGCTCAAGCAACTGGGTTTTGACCATGTTGATGTATTCGGCGTGAGTTGGGGCGGTGCCTTGGCGCAAGAGTTGGCTCTTCGTCATCCCACGATGGTACGCAGGCTTATCCTGGCGGCGACCTCTGCGGGCCCGGTGCTACTGGTAAAGCCCGCCGACATCCTAGAATTTTTTAGAGGGAACGCAGGCGGCAAACAGCCCGAACGAGATGGTTCAGCCAGTTCGACACAGGCGCTGCTGCGTTTCGGTGTTGTAAAGCGAATGCTAACCGTACGCCTGCGAACCTATCATCACCAGCTAGCCGCTTTGGTAGGCTGGACAAGTCTACTGCGGTTATTCCGTCTGCACTCGCGCACGCTTATTCTGATCGGCGACCGTGACACCCTGGTTCAGCCTTATAACGCGCATATCCTGCGACGCTCAATTCCACAAGCTGAACTACGCGTGCTCAAGGGCGAGGGGCATTTTTTCGTAGTGACCAGTGCCAGGCGAACTGCTGTTTTGATACGGGAATTTCTTTGCCGGCAGCAGAACGGTGATGGCCCGGCGCCGGAGATCGCTAACCGCGCTGCTAAGCAACGCTTGCAGCGAGCCAATGCTGTTTAATCTTTGCCATGCTAAAGCTCTTACTCTGTATAGCGGCTACAGCCCCATGCTTCGGGCATTTGGCCCACGCCCGAGAAAACTCAAGAGGTTTTCCGTAAGCATCAAGGATGCCGCCAATCCGTTCAAACTCTTCGGTTCTCTTACGGTCAACCTGACAGGTATTAATCGTCATGTCAGAGGTGAGCCAATGGATAACTATCACATCAACAAAACGGAAAAACTTTGGGAACTCGTCAAAGAGGGCGCGCAACGCGCCTCCAAGACCGCATCTACCAAAGCGGAAATCACCGAGATAGCGAGCGAATTTCTTCAGGGCAAGACGGCCTCTCTCAAAATCCACAAAGAGGACGGCACGATTCAAGAGGAGCGTACATTTCCCCGATCAGCAGATCCTAGAAAAACCAAAGGCTGAACGGCCTGGTTACCCAAGGAGGGGCAGTGCCCATTGCACCGGACTGCCGTGCACGCGGTTGACTAGAGGGCTGGACGCATTGCGAGTGAACTTCGTCTCAAACACAGGTGCTGATCATGGTAATTGCATGTCTAGGATGGGGATCGTTGATCTGTAAACCGGGCACCTTACCGCTTGCGAACGAGTGGTTTATGGACGGCCCTGTGTTGCCCATCGAGTTCGCGCGGGTCAGTGATAACGGAGACCTGACGACAGCCATCTGTGCGAACGCACCTGGGTGCAAAGTGCTTTGGGCGGTATTGGATCTGGACAAGCTGGATGAGGCGCGCGAGGCTCTTAGAATTCGGGAGGGGGTTCCTCAAGAGCGGGAGGATGGCATCGGTAGTTTCGTGGTCGGGACGAACCCAGCGGGAGTCATCGCTCAATGGGCGATCGCCCGCCGATTGGACGCGGTAGTTTGGACAGGACTGCCTCCAAGGTTCGGAGGCGTTGAGGGGCTCGTCCCCGCTGCCGAGGACGCTGTTGCCTATCTCGCCGGCTTAAGCGGAGAAACACTTGAGAGCGCGCGCGACTACATCAAACAAGTGCCGTCGCAGATCGATACGCCTTGCCGGCGCGAGATCATTTCTAGGATAGGGTGGCAGTGAACCGCGCTGAAGCCCGGAACGATTCCCGCCATCATGCCCATTCGTGGGTCTGCGGTAGCCAGGACGGGAATCCTTCTACGATGAAGAAAGTGGGAGTCGTTGCGTTCGCGGTCTTCAATCCATGGGTTGTGCAGCATCCAGTCGTGTAGTGTCAAACTGCGGTGGGATATACGAAGAGCAACGCCTATTTGCGCAGATTTTCAGGGATTCCGGAACTGCGGGTGAAGCGCTTTTATCTCGATGCCGGTATAAAAATTGCTCGCTTAAGCCCACCGCCAATTTGAAGACGTATATATGACGCTCTCCTTACCGATCTATGCAAGGCTGACACCTAAAGCGCTGTCCCTTTCGCTGATAGGTTTCATTCTTCTTGTTTGTTTATCGTTAATCCTTGCTACTGCTTGGCAGATTGTGCAGTCGTCCGGTGAGCGAGTAGACGCGGCCAAAATAACTGTTTCGAACATTGTACTTGCCGCTGAACAGCAGGCCCGTGACACGATGCTGCAGGCTGATAATACCTTGCGAGATCTGGCAGAGCGTGTAGCGCACGATGGAAGCGGCCCTGATCAACGGGAGCGGTTGGCTAAGCTGATGGCCCGTCAGGTGAACAACATCGAAGGCGTTCAGGGGTTATTCATCTTCGATGCGCAAGGCAATTGGATGGCCAATTCGTTTTCCGAAGGTCTGCAAAACAAGAACAACGGCGACAGAGCTTACTTTCGATATCACCGTGAGCACGATGACCAGTCCATCCACGTTGGCTCGATAGTGGAAAGTCGAACGACAGGGGATATGGTGATCCCTATTAGCCGGCGTATCGAAACAGCCGATGGAGCCTTTGCAGGGGTTGCGTTAGCCACGGTTCCGGTTTCATATTTCCAAAGCTTTTTCAAACGTATGGCCGTTGACGACGAAGGAGTTATTTTCCTAGCACTCGATAACGGCGAGCTCCTCGCGCGACGCCCGACCGTCGCAGCATTGATGACAACCAATCTTTCAAAAGGTGAAATTTTTAGCCGGTACCTACCTCAGAGCAATAGCGGTACTGCAATAATCAAGTCCATTGTAGATGGTATTGAACGCATCTACGCCTATCGTCGCTTGGCTGGGCTGCCTATCGTCGCAGCAGCCGGAGTTTCGTATGAGCATGTATTTGCGCCTTGGTGGTCATATGTTTACCAATCGGTTGCACTGGTAGGCTCCATCATATTGGCATTAGCGTTTTTAGGTAGCTTGCTATATCGGCAGATCCAACAGCTGCTTATCGCAGAGCGTGAGCTCAAAGTAATCCGAAAAGAGCTAGAGGTGATAGCCCATACAGATGGTCTCACTTCCCTAGCCAATAGAAGAAGTTTTGATTTGGCATTGGATAAAGAATGGAAGCGTGCGACGAGGAATCAGACATGCATATCCTTGATCCTTCTGGATATAGATCTGTTCAAACAATATAATGACCATTATGGCCATCAAGGCGGCGATGATTGCCTTGTGCGCGTATCGAACGTTCTTGCAGCCAGCGTCAATAGGCCAGGTGATATCGCAGCTCGCTACGGTGGGGAAGAATTTGTAATTCTACTTCCGGACACTGAACTTGCAGGTGCGGTCATGGTTGCAGAAAATATTAGAACTTCGCTTTTTAACGCAAAAGTTCAACATTCAGTGAGCCCATTAGGCGTTGTCACAATAAGCTCAGGTGTGGTCTCGACTTGCAAAACAGGGGAGGAGAATTACAAGGATTTTCTGCTCAAGGCTGACCGTTTACTTTACGCCGCGAAGTCAAAAGGACGCAATCGAGTAGAAAGTTAGAATGTTTACTGTGAGAACCAGTTCCACCTCTGTACAGCTAGACTTCTTGGCGTACTCGGGTGGCACGCCGGGTCGTTGATTTAAAACAATTTGCTTGCGAACTTGGAAAAGATGATGAGCGTGCCGACACAGAAAATTGCGCTACCGAACAGGAATGTAAGTCTGTGAGCATTTATGATTCCGACGTGAAATCCCGCATTCCTTGTAAACCTCATTTTTCACCTCTCCTCGCTGTGGATAATCAGTCCCACCCAATAGGTTGTCCTCACCGCCGTTAGACGGGTAACAGTTGCTGTCATTGCAAGTACGGTCTCGGTAATTATAATCGTGAACTGGTTTCAGGGCCGCTCTCGCTCGCTAGGTTATTAGGAATCAGCTTTCCCATCCCGAACGCATTAACTGCCATGCTCACCCTTAAACCTCGACAGGCTTGTCGGCAATCGTGTTCAAAGCTAGCGGAGGCTGCTTCCATCAAATTTTTGAAAAGGTCAGTGGTAAGCGAAGTTACTTTAACGTTTTTCATTTTGGTCATCTGAGGTTGTGGCGGCCCCGGTGTGGGGCCGCTGTACTGAGTTAGGCGTCTTTGCCTTGAACATACCCCGACCCAAGGTCGGCGCCCGTGACGGGTTCACTGAGCGGATCAGAGGCCGTGCGGGCCTTCATCGCTTCCAAGACTTCTACATCCTCGGCAGGCAGACTGACCGTCGCCAGCCCATCGCCTCCGTCGACCGCCGGCTCAGGATTTTCCACGTATTCCCAAGCACCGCCCTCGTTCCATGGGCCGCGTACGTTCGGCTCGCCCGACATGTTGAAATACTTGTTGGTGAATTCGGGCATGCCCGGAAGTTTGCCTTGCGGAAAGTTCGGCTGGATCGAATGCAGAGCTTTCTCGAACGATTGTTGATGGGCGATTTCTCGCGTCATAAGAAAGCCTAGTGCTTCTTTAACGCCCGGATCGTCGGTGACGTTAATCAGGCGCTCGTATAAGATTTTTGCGCGCGCTTCCGCCGCAATGTTAGAACGGAAATCGGCGGTAGGCTCTGTGATTGAATCGACGTATGCCGCCGTCCACGGCACACCCGCAGAGTTCACAAGGGGAGCACCAGCGCCGTACAGCAGACTGGTGATGTGCGAGTCGTTGCCGTTACCGTTGATGGCACGATACAGCTCACCTTCCTCTTGCACGCCCTCCGCAAGCTGACCTTTGGCGCCTCGATTGAGCATGACAATGATCGAGCCCACAATTTCGAGGTGGCTTAATTCTTCTGTCGCAATATCCATCAAAAGGTCTTTACGACCCGGATCTTCTTCCGCCAACGCTTGGGTGAAATATCGCGCCGCCGCAGCAAGTTCGCCGTTAGCGCCGCCGAATTGCTCAAGAAGCAAGTTGGCCAGGCCCGGATTAGGCTCTGCCACACGAACGGTGTACTGAAGTCGCTTGTTATGTAAGAACATTTTGAATTTCCTCAGACTCGGCTTTAGGCGCGCTCGCCACTGCGGGCGATAGCGCGTGCATAAGTTGTGAGGTGTAGCGAACGTAGAAATTACTTTTTGGTGCTGCTATTCAAGACCAACGGTATAAGCTCGAGAGTTCAATAAAAATTGAACCGAGTGCGCAGCTCTGATGACTGCGCAGTCAGTTTATTTTTTTGCTTCCAGGTTAGGATCCTCTGAGCGAACCAGAAATGCTTCCGTGATTTGTGGTAAATGTTCAAGTAACCATTCGGCCATCGCAACCTCTTGGGGAAGGATCTGCTCGCATGCAGCTTGAGTTTCAACGTCACCCGCCGCTTGTGCGGCTGCGATCAGAACCGTGTAAGTCGCTATTTCTACGTTTTCAAAGACGTAGCCAGCCATTGCCCCCTTAACCACTTCGTCGCTCATCAACGAGCCGCCGGCTGCTTGTCCGAAGGCCATGATCTTGCCCGTCATGTCTTTAATAGTTGAAGAGCTACCACCAAGACGTGAGAGGCACTCGTCGATCAATTTCTGTTGGCCAAGGGTTTCTTCGATGTGCTGATCGATCCGAGCTTTTAGTTCAGGGTAGTGCTCCAACCGCTTAGACTGAGCCTTGAGCATGTGTTCCGCCTGTTGCTCCATTGCGTGCGCGTCGCGCAGCCAGTCGAGTAGATTTTCTTGTCGCGTAGCCATGTTCATTCGCTCCATCATGGGTGTGTAATGCAGTGGATGGCTTTGGTGGGAGAACAGTTCAGGAATTTTAGATTATCCGGACGGAGCGACGCCTCAGTTCCCATTGGCCAGCGATTGCATACGGCAAGTGAGGTAGTGCTTTGGCTCGTATGGCTTGCAAAGGTGTTCGCCGATCTGTCCAAAAGCGTGGTAAAAAAAAGCTTAAGTCGATTTTCTCGATGGGCGGGTCAAATGAACGCCACGCAATTTATCGCGCGTCTGCTTCCGCTCTAAGCTCATCGGTCGCTGTGAAGAGAGCGGGGCGAACGCTTCCTTGATGTTGTCACATGGTGGTACCGACCTGTAGACCAAACCAGTGCATCACATCCCACCCAAAGCCCACCCACGCCTGAGTGCTTCAGAAACCGTCTGTCTGACGCACACCCATCATGTCGAAATAAATGAAACGTCCTTCATCACGACGCCTTCCTACAAATAGGCCTGCCACGGCATTGCTGGCTGCTCATGTGGTTCCTCCTGTTGCCCGTACACTGTGCGGGCTTTTTTCACCCCTCCGCACGAGTCGCTCATCCTTACGGACTTGTAGGAAAGAAGGTGGTGCGCAGATGAGGCCTGCAACTGATCCGAAACAAAAGACGAAAAGGTGCACCCATCCCTATATCAGGAAGGGGTATTACCTAGGGTTGTTAAGCGATGTTTATGTCTGTGTTATGTGCGGAGAACAGCGACCAGCAGAGCAATGGGATGACTTTGAGCTCCGCTCCAAACCGCCTCGTGGATTGTCTCCAAAATAGTTGGAGTGACGCTCAGCAAGACAGCACTGGCCAATTTCGACATCACACCACACGTTGGATGGAGCAAAGATTTCGGCATTCAAACGCCGTAACGCTTTTTCCCTCCTGATGTGATGCAGTATCTGCCACCTCGTGGGCCTATACAGACGTTGCCAGACGAGCAGGGACAGGATGAACTGAATTCACGGCTAGGTTTATACGCAGGTTGTGGTGCGGGCGATACGGGTCTTGGCTGGGCTTTGGCGAAGCAGTTCGATCCGCTGCAAAGGTTTTTGGATGATAGCCATCGCGCAGGCTGGCCGTCGATGCTTATCCGAACCCAATCATTTGCTTTTTCGTAGATCTGAACCTTTGCTCCAAGCTGCAGCTTGGATATTACATTTCCACTAGGTTGATCCCTGACGTTGAGTTTGTCCGCGCTCACGTATAGCTCGATTGGCGGGGGCGGTGTAGGGGATGCAGTAGCTGTAGTTGAGGCGAGTGAGGTCGGCGTGGTGACGGCACTTGGCTGGGCTTGGGTTGAAGGGTTTTCCTTTTTGCCTATCGCCCAAAGCACGACGAACAAAATAAGGAGCGGGAAAAACCATGACTCGGATTTCTTGCGCATATCCTTTGCTCACATTCGGAACTTACGCTCTGGTGCCTGCTTGGCCAACTCAGCTTGCTGGCTACTGAGAGCTTAGCCACACTTCCAGCCTTTGCAGGCGACCTAGCTCGTATGGTCTCTGTTTTCCTGAGCTCAAAACCGCGAAGAGTTGCTGTCGGTCAGGGTGGGTAGGGAACCACTTGGAGACTTCAATGTTGCAAAACTCAGTATCGCTGAGAGCCCATCTGACGATCATGTCCGCTGGGGCTCGGTAGTGATCGCCATGAACAATTTTCTACCGTCTACAGACCAGCCACGCTTTGCGAGCTCTTCGGTTACTTCGATGATTCCGGCGCCATCAAAAAAAGTCGGCGGTATCTGGGTGGTGAATACCGGCTAGAGACACCTTAGGCACCCCTGCCTCTGGGTCGAAGCGGGATAGAAAATGCCACCCACCAGTAGTGCTTTCAGGGTAAGGGAAGTTGATGGCTGCTTATGCAGTTATGTAATGCTCAAACGGAACGCATTTGAGATCAAGATCGAAAAGCGTCTGACTCATGGGAGCTGTTTAAGCCGGGCTAAACCCTGCTTAATGTGCCCCGCATTCTCGCCAATCGTCCATAACGCACCTCGAACGTTACCCCCAACCTCAACGCTCCCCTGGGCTTCGACATGGAGCGTTAACTCCATCAATGCGGCCTCTAGGGCGAGCTGATTCTGATACATCCTTTCCAGCACGTCGGACAACGAGTATTCCCCTGCCATTTTCCTTCTCCTCTCCTTCGATTCTTCTGAGAAAATCTGCTGGAACTACCTAGGGTATCAAGTGCATCTCGCTTAGTTTGTCGAACACGTCGAAAAAAGCGTGAGTACTCGACTGGTCGGCAGCGAAACCCATTGCACGGTTTTTGGACATGTCCGTGACCACTTCGATTGGTCGGCCGAGATCAGCATCGGTGTGCCATGGAGACACCAGGCGACCTATATCTGCTTCCTTCAAGCCGTGTTCCACGACTAATACATCCTGATCGCCTGCTGTCTGCTTCTCAGGGATGAAAGTGAAGCGGCATAATCACCAGCAGGCAAGTCGAAATATATGGAAATTCGGCCCCGCATCCATTTCCAGCGAAACATTTCGCCATTAGAGACGTTCAATGCCTAGTTGGCTGCAGCCGGCGTGGTAGCCGTCTACAGATTTTGTTTTGCCAACTGCTGGGTACGCGTCATAACGGTGAGGCTGTCCCACTACACGCCGGATCCGGGAAACACAAAACGGCGATGGCTGTTTGCAAATGGGGGCATAGACGGCGAGGGCGGTTGCCTAGTTCGTCTTGCTGCCCACGGCAACTCCAGTGACGGTATACGAGCAATGAACGCTCGGGGAGAGTACAACCCATCGCAATACCCACCTGTCAGGCAAATCGTTCTGATCGAAGAGTCAGCCAGACGTATCTATCCCAAGATCCAGCTTGTCAGTTCGTTACGATATTGCTAGTTTCGATCAATGACTACCTATCTGCTCACCTCGACTACAACCACCACGACCGCTGAAAGCGGAGCGTGCGAGGTTTCGTGAGCCAATAGCAGACGAACTTCAAAGGCCCGCCAGTGATGGACAGGGCCTTTTTTACGCCTTGTGTCGCTGGCTCAAACGCAAGGAGATGCACCCATGAACGTCCTACTGATACTCGATATCCAGGTCGGGCTAGTCCACGGCACAGAAAGCCATGGCGCTGCAAAGAGTTGCTGGAGACAGTGACTAGTCTGATGGAAAAAGCCCGCAGCGCTGGTGCCCCGATTTTTCTAGCACGCCACGTCGGGCCCGTTGGCACACCAATAGAACCAGGTAGCCCCTTAACTTCGCTTGTGCCAGAACTGAAGCTTTCTGGGGCAGAAGTGGTATTTGAAAAACGGCGACCCAACGCCTTCGAAATGACTGAACTGGCGGGGAGTTTGCGCTCTCACGGGGCTAGCGGTGTGGTAATCACTGGAATGAAAACTCAATACTGCGTCGACAGCACATGCCGAGCTGCTCGTGATCTTGGCTTCGACGTTGTACTTATCGGCGACGGCCATACCTGTTCAGACACGGCAGTTATGAAGGCTGAGGACATCGTTGCTCACCACAATGCAACTCTTGATGGGCCGTTCTGCCATGTAGTTCGTGCTGACGAGTGGAGCTTCAATTAAGCCCGGAAATATTGGAGCGGAGTGGGGCGCCGTAAGCACTGGCACCATATGTCACTTCGTACAGTCATAACAGGTTGTCGATAGAACGCTACTGTAAGGCGGCAACTGTCGCCACCAATGGAGACGAAGGGCCGGCACTGCTCCACACTGCATCTCGGAAGCGGCGCATGTGTCGGCTGGCGTGACACGAAGAAGTGGGCTATCTATTTCTGACTCACACTGGCAGGAGGCCGACATGAGGTTTCAGAGCGATATCGATGCGCTAGCGGCGATCGAGGAAGACGCAAAGGCGATGCTAAAACGGATAGGGCTGCCCGACGATGCACACAAGCTTGAGGTGGTCATTGTCCTTCGACAGATCGTCGACCTAGCCACCTACATGGACTCGGCTGATCGATTCATTGAGGCGCCGATCAATGCTTGATGAGGTGTCGCGGCAAGCCCAGACGTTAGCACGATTCGTTTACGGCTGTTCCGTCTGTAGGTTCATATGTAAGAAGGCATTATCGGGCACAACGCCGGGCTAATCGGAGCACCACCATTTCCTTTAAGATCGACGCTTCATTTCACATCGTTTATCCGTCGGAAGTAGGTAACCAGCTGTGTAGTCGCGACGGGTTAGCTACGATCATTTATTTGTCAGTCGGTAGAAAGTGACCAGGATGGAAGGCACCGTTGATACGTTGGACGAGGTCGTTACGAGAGAGTCCCTGTTCGAGCAGGCTTGGACGATGCCAATGACCAAAATTAGCTTGCGCTACGGAGTCTCCTCCAGCTATCTCACGAAGGTCTACATCAGCCTGAATATTCCTAGGCCGCCTGTTGGCTACTGGGCGCAAGTCGCGGTAGGAAAAGCTAAGGCTCGCCCAGTCTTGCCTGACGCTCAACCTGGCGAACCCACGGTGTGGAACCGAAATGAAGCACCGCTTCAGGTTCAGCGACCGTCAGCGATCAAACAAAAGAAGGTGAATGGTACGGCGCCGCGCAATGCTGACGCGCAACCCCGAAGGCACCCACTTTTACTGAGCATTGAAGATCACTTCAAAAAAGTGCGGGAAAGCGAGAACGGCTACGATAGGCCTACCAAACGTGCGATGGCGGATTTGATAGTGAGCCGCAGTGGGCTCGCTCATGCAGTCAACTTCGCAAACCAGTTGTTTCTAGCGTTTATGAAAAAAGGCCTCACCGTTACCTTCACCGATCCTGCCGAGCGCATGAGCCGCAAACCAGTTGATCATAGGGACAACCCCTCATCGAGATATGTCTATCCCTCGCTTTGGCAGCCTCAACGTCCAACTGTGGTTCATGTTGGAAGCGTCGTTTTTGGTTTGTCCATCTACGAAATCAGCGAATACGTTGAAGTCAAAAGCGTAGACAAAAGGTTAGTCCGGCTGGGTTCACGTCCAGAGAAAAAACGCGTTGCCCCTTATCGAAACGAATGGGTAATGCGTGCGGACATGCCCAGCGGTCGACTGTGCCTTCAGGTTTACTCCCCTTACTACCGGGCGGAGTGGGTTCAGCGCTGGAAGGAAGACAAGCCTGGCGATCTGATCAATAAAATCCCAAGCATCGTGAAGCTTCTGATCGCTGAAGCTCCAGGGCTTGCCGAGAAAGTGAAGCTCGAACGGGAGAAAGCCGAGCTCGAATGGCAAAAGCACCAGCTGCAATTAGCTGAATGGAAAAGAAAGGAGGAGGAAAAACGGCACCTCAAGGCCATACAGGACAGCCGTGAGCAACTCGAAGCCGTAATCCAGACGTGGGCAAAGGTGAACAGTGTTCGCGCATTCTTCGCCGACATCGAAAAATCAGCGCAGTGCCTCGATGGTGTGGCGAGAGAGGCTGTCATGGAGCGGCTGGCCAACGCGAAGGAATTGGTCGGCGACCCTGATGCGTTAAAACACTTCGCTGACTGGAAACCACCACTGCTTCAGGGCGGTGAGTAGCCGTCGTCAGCCTTGCTGATATAGGGTTCACGCAAGAAGAAATCGTGCGACTGTTATCAGCCACGCTGGAATTGTCAAAGGGCGGCGCAGCCACAGCCATCAGGAAAATCCAAGCCACCGGCACGGTTGAGGTGTTCGGTGCAAAACACTCAAAGTCCACGATGCCGTCCGTGCTCTGGGCATGCGCCATCTGGAGCTGAGAGGTGAGCCGGTGATCACCACTGCACTGGTAGCGTTGAAGGATCTGCTGATCGAGAGCATGGAGAAGAACCTTGATGCGTCACGGTTTGCGCTTCTCACTCGGATATTCATCAGGCTCAACGACGTGATGACCCTGATTGGATTGGCAGGGGAGGAGCTGTTCTACGAGATGGGGCTGTCAGTCGACATCACTTCAACCTTAAAGCAGGTGCTTGATGAAGGTGGTCTGAATCCCCACTAGGCTTTCTGCGCGCTTGATGGGCTTGTGTTTTCGTTGATGCGAGAAGGTCGATTCGACGAAGTGGCTGAGTCTCTGCTCACAATGGAGTAGCTCCTGACCGAACATGGATTTCGGTTCCGTGAGCAGGTCGCTTGGGCGATGAGAAAAATTCTGTTCGCTGCCGACCAAGGCCGCGAGGACGAGGTGAGGCAGGCGGTGGAGTACGCCACGCCAAAAATTCCGGACGCTGACAACCAGCGGGTTTTTGACTACAGCCACTCGATCGCTCTGTGGAAGTTGAAGCGGCACAAACAAGCTGAAGCGCTATGCAAGAAAGTGATTGATGAGTACTTCGAGATTCTCGGGCTGGCTGCATGACCTTCCATGATTACAGAACAGACTAGGCTTGCACGGTGATGGCGAGCTCGATAGTGCAGGGTGGCGTATGCAAAATTTAGATGCGGTGTGGCAAAAAGCTGAGCAGGTTTTTGGCGACAGGGCCAAAGCCGCAGCATGGCTTTCGACGCTTAGTCAGTTATTCGGTGGCGAGGCACCTATCGACTTCGTGAAAGATCAGGAAGATTTGGAGAGGGTGATCGAGGTGCTGACTCAGATCGAGCATGGGTTCGCTTGTTGAAAGCTATATTCACTGCAGGTGGGGAAGGGCTGATCACCCGCTAGTTTGAGTGCTACTTAGCTCAGGTCGGGTGCTTAGCACTGGCCTCTGTTAGGACACACAGTAGTTCTCCAAGGCCGTCAGTTAGGCTTCAGTTTGGGGGATCTTTATTAAGGTGTTCGTGAGCTCCGTTGTCGGAGGGTTTGAGCAGTACCGGGCTGCAGCTAGGAAGGCGATCACACTGCTGGGGCACACGCCAGAATGTGCGTGGGATTCGGTGCGCGTCCTTGGATACCACCAACAAGAAGAACTCTGTCGATCACGACCCATGTAAGCCTTTTTTTTGATGTGTAAACCGTGTTAGTTAACAGGTCAAAAATTTAGTTTACAAGCCGAGGTCGAGGGCGACTAGATGGAGAAGGAAGACCAACCGAATGCTAATTTTTCTTCGTCAGTACTGTGCATGCCAGAGGTTGAGACTGTATCAATTATCAATGCGGCTCGGGGGCAGGCGCCTGGGCAGGTCATACTCCGAGCCGAACTGATGCGCCTGATGCCAGGCGCAGGTCGGGCAGGGCTTGGCTATCAATAAATGTCCGCGAGCGTTAATGCAGGCTGGCTACAGTTGCGACCATAGCTTGAAGTCTATGGATTCGCTGGGCACACCGAAATCGATGAGACACGCTGCTTTGCTCGTGTTCTCATTGAGCGACCTGACCGCCACCGTCCAACGCGGCCTAGCCTGCAAGGCTTCAACGAGCGCCAGGAAATACGCCTCATCCACCTTTGAAAGGGAATGGCCGAGGACGACGACCTGAGTGATCGATTTCAGTCCTTCGAAGTAAGGCTTTTGCTGCTCGATGATCTTGGCGCTCGGTTTGAAAGTCTTCTCGAAATAGTCATCCAGAATACCCATCGCCTCCGCAAACCGGGTATCAGTGTTCTCATCCACCCCGTCTTGGAGCGACGAGCGATCAGCGACTGCCCGTGCGTGACCAAGCACCAGATCAGAGCTTTCGTCTTCGCCCTCACCATGGATGTGCAGAATGTTCTCTGGAGCAATGTCGTACAGCTTCGTCAGCGTTCTGGTGTAGTTGAATGTCAGGTAGGCCGCATCCTTGTCCAGGGACGTTAGTAGCTGGGGAACCTGGTCGCGGTCAGGCATCGGGATGGATCGGATCCAGTCCGCGAAGTGTTGCTGCAACCCAGCAGACAAACCGGTCGCCACCTTCTCCACTTCGTACTGAAAGTCGTGATGGCCGGCGTCGCTCCAATCCTCAGCCGAATAGGGAACGAGGAAGCCCTCCAGTTCGGTGACAATGTTCTCGGTGTCCAGGTCGGCAAGCGAAAGTTCAAGCTCCGCCCAGTCGTCGTCGATGGCGATGTAGCTTTCGACCCAGTCGTATACCTCCCGATCCACTTTTTCCAAGTAGTTCTTGAATTGCCAGTACTGCGTCGGAAGGCGATGGTGAAGATCAAAGCCGTTGCCAATGATGTAAAGGGTATTACTGGTCATGAGGGTTCCTGATGCATGCGTACGTTTGCTTTTGCGGCGCCGTCTGTGCCGTGAAAGGTCATTGATCGATTTTGGAAACTTGAGCCTTCAGAACTAGGTTCAAGGTCAATCTGCGCTTGGTGAGGGTTTTGAAGCGTCCCTCTCTGGGCGATTTCTCGGGTGCGGTACTGGAGTGCTTCCACATGCCCAAGACGACGATCTCATCGTCCTTCTCAATGCCCTTAATCCAAGCCGGATCTTTGGCCCAAATGCTGACCTCAAGGCCGATGCCATTTTCAGAGTCGTCGGGGTCGGCCCGGAATTTGTTCATTTGCAGATTGATGACGTTCTTGGATTTGTCACCCCTGATTTCAGTCCTGACGCTGCTCACGGCGCCCTGAATCGCGATGGGGTGTTGAACGGTGTTGTGCGACACTGCGTAATACGCCTCTGCGTGACGCTCAGTCTCGAAATAGAATTGATTCCAGGCGACCTTCACGTTGCCTTCAAACACCAGCTCTAGGTGCTGTTCGATGTCTTGGTCATTTCACAGAGCGCGCGAAGCCTCAGGGCTCGCTTGGCGGAGTTAATGTATGCAGGTAGGAGGCCGGGGTTGTGCGTGTAAGTTCTACCGGCTGTCGCACGGGCACCCCCGTCATTGCCAGAGGGGCGTCCGGCTTTCTCCAGTGCCTCCTTGATCATGACCAACCGCATCCGGTAACGGTTGTGCTGGATGCTTTCGATTAAGTCTTCAGAAGTGCTGGCAATTTCATTGATCTCCTCATCCACTCCAAAGCGACAGTTCGCGGCGTGAGCGCCCTTAGGATAGAGACGAAAATAGCCCTGGACGAAAACCGGCTTGTCATACATCTCTTTGGTGTAGGGAGGATTGTGAGCGACTGGAGTGCCGCATTGGCACTGTAGAGGTTCGGCGCCAGTTCCCTTCGTGTACGTGTCAGCTTCCCAACGATCGCCATTCTGGTCGAAGGCGTGATCCATCTTGATGCCCATGCAATCCCCTCATATCAAAGGTGGAGTAAATCCAATCCTCATATCGGGCATGAAGCCACGGTCATCCTGCCGACGACTGCGTGATAGCCGATACGGTTGCGCTCCATATGTTACGGACAGCTCTAGCGTTCTGGTTTATAGCTATGGGCCATCAGTGTACCAATCGAGGGCTGGCCTACAAGCATGGGGGTTCCTTATACCGAGCCGCTTTACACCCCCGCAACCCTCGGTTCGATGGCGTCACGTTGGGGGCCGCGTTCGGGAATTTTTTTTCGGCCTACTGGTTTTCCAGTCGCACCAGTCTCGCCTCGCACTGCGGCCCCTGATGACTTTCGGCCTCTGATAAACTCCCTGTTTTTTGCGGTGTGGTTGGCGGATGACAATGGAATGGCAACCTTCTTTCCTATCGCGTCTTTTCAGAAGGGCGGCCTCTTGGCGTCTGACCATCGAAAATGATGAGCTGAGCGTCACGCTGGGCAACCAAATGTATCCGATAGCTCTCGAAGCGTTCTCCTCATTGCGCTTTCATCAGCGCCTGCTGTGGACGAACGTGACTGTCTGGATTGGTCATGAAGTTCATCTTGTTGGTTTGCCTCACGCAGCCCGTAGCACCCTGGATCACCAGCTTCGAGCGGTAACGAGCAAGCAGCACTTTCGGGCTTATTACGCCAAGATCACGGGCTGGCTGAAAGAGGCCGAACGGGTCGCGGCTACAGCAGATGCAGAGCATCGCTGGCTGACACACGACATGCAGCAGGAGCTTCTCTCCAAAAAGGGTGCCCTGGGGATCGATGCTGCAAAGCTCAAGGCGTTGTTTGATTCTCCAGTCATCCAGGCAGCGATGGGAGATAACAAGTCGCGCGTGCAGGGACGGTTGCGTCAGTGGTCTCAGGACTGGACTGAGCATTGGAAAGCCCGTAACCACATGCACATGACCCGGGAGCTCGATGCTTGCTCAGATCTTCTGGATAACGTCGAGTCCCGAGAGCTCAATAATGAGCAAGCAAAAGCCGTGGTTTGCTTCGACAATCGGGTTCAGCTTATTGCCTCCGCCGGCTCCGGCAAGACTTCTACGATGGTCGCCAAGGCGATTTACGCGATTCATCGCGGGTTTGTCGCTCCATCCGAGATCATCATGCTGGCCTTCAACAAGGATGCTGCGCAAGAGCTGCAGGAAAGGGGCGCGCAGTCTCTCGCACGGCTAGGCATGACCGGTCTCAAGATCAATGCGCTTACGTTCCACTCACTGGGCCTCAAAATCATTGGCGGCGCTACAGGCAAAAAACCAAGCGTCCCGAAGTGGGCGACCAAGGCGGATCTCGGGCTGGAGAAGCTTGGGGTGATTGTCGATACGCTTAAAGACAGCTCAGACGAGTTCCGCACCAAGTGGGATCTTTTCCGTTTGGTCTTTGGACGGGATCACTCCACTGCGCCGTTGAGAGATGTGGCGGAAGCCTTTGACAGAGAAGGGGAGGCTCGGCTAATCACTCTCAATGGCGAGCATGTCGCGAGCCAGGAAGAGCGCTTGATTGCCAACTGGCTGTTCTATAACGGTGTCGAGTACGCCTATGAGCGGCCCTATGAGCACGACACTGCAACCGCCGATCACCGCCAATATGCGCCCGACTTTTATTACCCGCAGTTGAACCTCTATCACGAGCACTTCGCCTTCGATGCAGAGGGCCAGGCACCCGCGCATTTTGTGAACTATGCGGAAGGGGCCGATTGGAAGCGGAAGACCCATGCTAACTATGGCACGCAGTTGATCGAGTCGACTTCTCACCAATTGCGGACGGGGGAAATCTTCGCACATCTCTCCCAAGAGCTGACTTCGCGGGGCGTGGAGCTAGATCCAGACCCCGACCGTCCGATCCCGGACTCCGGCCTAGTACCGCTGGATCATATAGATTTGGTGAAGGTGCTCCGATCGTTCATCTCTCACTACAAAAGCAACAGCCTGACGGCGGCGATGCTGTACGAACGGTATGACACTCTTCCGATCAGCGTCTTCAAGTTCCGGTACAAAATGTTTCTGGAACTCGCGATCCCGGTGATCGAAGGGTGGGATGCCGCCCTGAAAGAAGACCGTGGGATCGATTTTGAGGACATGATCAACCTGGCCGCAGATTGTCTTGAACGTGGTTACCCGTCGCCTTATCGCTTGGTCATGGCTGATGAGTACCAAGACGCCTCGCGCGCGCGTGCGAGGCTATGCCGGGCGTTGGTTCAAGAGCCTCACAGTCACCTGTTCGCAGTGGGAGATGACTGGCAGTCGATCAACCGGTTCGCAGGCGCCGATGTGAGCGTAATGACTGGCTTCGTGGAATGGTATGGCCACGGAGAGGTATTCCGGCTTGAGAAAACTTACCGGTGCCCACAGGCCATCTGTGATGCCTCCAGCCAGTTTGTGGCTAAAAACCCGGCTCAATTGCAGAAGACTGTGATCTCTGTGACGGAGCCCATCGGCCCCGCATTCCAGGCGTTTCAACTGTCCAGTAGGGATCAGGTTCGGGATGGCTTGCGGCAGTACCTGGACGACCTTTACCAGCATTTGTCGACCGGCGTCACCCCAGGAGCCAGCGGTAGGTTGATATCGGTCTTCGTCCTTGGGCGCTACAAATCCGATGCTCAGTTCATCCCGCAGGGATGGGAGCAGCGCTACGGCGACAAGCTTGATCTCAAATTCAAAACCATCCACACCTCAAAGGGCGACCAAGCCGACTACGTATTGCTGCCAGGGATGATGGTTGGAGGGTTCCCTAGCCTGAAAGGAAATGATCCTGTCTTTAACCTGGTGATGCCGGAGGGTGACACTTACCTGCATGGAGAGGAGCGGCGGCTTTTCTACGTTGCGTTGACTCGGGCGCGCAGGTCGGTCGCCATGTTCACCGTGACTGCCAGAAACTCGCCGTTCTTGGCCGAGCTGGCGAAAGACGGTGTGGTCATGGTCACGGACATGAAGGGTGAACCAATCCAAGAGGAACGATGCCCAGTCTGTCAGCATGGGGTCGTGCTTCAGCGCACGGGTAAGTTCGGTGATTTCAAATCCTGCTCGGGCTTTCCTCGCTGCAAATACAAACCCGGTAAGCCGAAACGTCAAGGAACTCGACAGCCAAAGCTGACCCATCGTCCATATTGATTCAATTGGCCTGGATCTGGGCGCGATCGCATCCCGCAGCCAACGATCCATAACCCAAGCCCGCCGATCAGTTGTACCACCGTGCGACACATCTGCTGATTGGTGTCGTCTGCCGCTAACTTGACCCTGAGGGAGTGACACATGCGTATTACAGGACGTAGTGAGTCCGAGGTGTTCGCCGACCTTGGCGTGCTTACTGCCAAACCGGGTTACGTTCACGCGATCGCGTACATCTGCCATCGCGATAACATGGTCGCGTTTCGAGATGAGTACACAGCTTCTGATCTGAGTGAACTATACGATCCCAATCGACTTCTCAGAACGGAAATCAACACCCTACTAGGACTTATTGTGCGCCAGCCGCCGGATCTGACGCTCCCGGAGCTTGGTCAAATCCAAGCTTATGTAGAGAAAACCGATGAGCTGATGGTTGAACTCCATGGCTCAATGAATAGCGTCATCTTCGAGGCGCTGAAGCGCAAATCTGCGAGCGCGACAGATCGCATGTCTATTTGGGAAGGGGCGGCGCTGAGGGAGCCAATCTTCTACGGCCCGGAGTCCGCTTACAGTTTCCAGTACCGAGATTTTTTCGTCGACAAGCACGAGGACGATGACGCTTGGCTTCAGCAGAACAAGGGCTTCACGAGTCGTCAGGCACAAACAGTTGCCCGTGCGATGTGTTCGCTCATGGACTTACGTGCAACCCAGCTGCATCAAAGTGGTAAGAAAGCACTGGAAGCCGCCGGTTCGCCTCTGGCTCACTTCGAGTTCACCACTGAGGAAGTCGCTCGAAAAACTGGGCTGGACATCGGGGTCGTACAGGCAGTGTTTGAGGCATTGACGTTCACCGGTCAGAACTCGGAATTCCGGGAACTCGGAGATTACAACAGCGTGGTCGGGACGCCGCTGTTGCCGACTGATCGCGGGTCGGTGCTTCTCTTCATGCACTACGCAATTTACGAATCACTCTACGAGTCACCGTTCTTTTGGATGAAAGACGACCCCGTCTATCGCCGACAGGCCTCTGACAACCGTGGCGCTTTCGTTGAGCGTTTTGCTCACAAAAGATTAGCTGCGGTCTTTGGAAGAGCCAACGTTTACACCAACGTCAACATTCTTGACGGGAAGAACAGGGCCGGAGAGGCTGACGTGCTGGTGATCTTCGGTGACCGCATGATCATCGTTCAAGCCAAAGCGAAGAAGCTAACACTGGCCGCACGAAAGGGGAACGATGGTCAGCTCAAGGCTGACTTCGCTGCGGCTATTCAGAAGGCATCTGATCAAGCCTGGGACTGCGCTGAGGCGATTCTCTCGGGAAGGTGCCGGATGATCGATGAGGCAGGGCATGAGGTCGCCATGCCTAATTCGATTAAAGAGGTCTTCCCGTTCTGCGTGGTATCTGATCACTATCCCGCGCTCGCGCTCCAGGCGAGCCAATACCTTGAGTTCGAAACTACGGAGATTGTCCGGGCCCCATTGGTGATGGACGTTTTCCTACTGGATGTCCTGACGGAAATGTTGGACTCCCCCCTGCGACTCCTCAGCTACGCACGCTTGCGGGCGATCGCAGGTGACAAACTCAGAGTTAGCCATGAGCTGACAGCTCTGGGTTATCACCTGAATCAAAATCTCTGGCTCGACCCAACCTACAGCATGGCATCGGTGGACGACTCGTTCGCGGGTGACGTGGATGTCGCGATGACGGTGCGCAGGGAAGGATTCCCAGGGAAAAGAACACCGCCAGGAATTCTGACGCACATGCTAGGTACTCAGTATGAGCAGTTGATTGCCCAGATTGAGCGAGCAGCAGATCCTGCAATGCTTGAACTTGGTTTCGTGCTGCTGTCGCTGGATGGCAGGGCGTGTCAGCACATCCACCATGGTATAGCCGGTATCACGGGTAGGGCCATGAGAGATGGAGGCCCTCACGACTTCACCTTTGCCATTGATGGAGGGGAGGCGGGGATTACGTTCCATTGCTACCCAGCTCCAGATCCTCACGCGGTTGAACACCTGAAGCTTCATTGTGAAAAACGCAAGTACGTTGGGCGAGCTGCTACATGGTTCGGTGTTTCCATCAATACGCAGGGAAAAATTCAATTCGGCATGATGTACAACCTACCCTGGGCTCAATCCGACGTGATGGACGAGCTGACTAAGGGAATGCGAAAGCCTGTAGCCATGAACGCGGCGATGAAAGTTTCGGAGAGAGGCATGCGTCACGTGGAGCCGGGCCGCAATGAAGCATGCCCATGCGGCAGTGGAAAAAAATATAAGAAGTGCTGTCGCTCTTGAGTTTATTGCGCCCGCTTTGCGCTGTGCTCAAGTAGGGCAATTCGCACGAATGTAGTGGCCTGTGGCTCAAGGTGCCGGAAAGAAGATCTCTGTTTGCAGTGAATGCGTAGCGTGGAAAATCCGCGCTTTGCGAGGCGACGGAGCAGCAATGCCCCGAGTAGCTTGTTCCAGCCCTGGAACACCTCCACTGCGCTCCAGGCCTTCAATTTCGGATCGTAGGTGATCAATGAGCTCTACGGTAGGTTTGTCGAATTCGAGGCTCAGCGTCAGTATCGCCAGTGGGCTTAGCTCCAGCCGCTGGCTGACCTGGTCGAGCTTGTCCAAGGTAATGCTGCATCTACCGCATTGAAGCTTACTCAGTATTCGGATCATCGCCTAAATTTGTTGCATCGAGTAGAGTCTGGAGCATGTTCCGCCTGCGCCCTTTCCGATGCGAGGCCTGAGGCGGCTAAGGCAGGTCACGACGCTGGCAGCCGGGAATCCCAGGCAGGCAAGTCATCGATGGAATGTGAGGGCGTGAATGCAAATCAGCCGAAAGCTCAACCTTTACGAGATTGAGGATCTTTATCAGTCGCTAGGCACTGATCCCAACCTCAGGCTTCCCCGCAGCATGAGCCACGGCGGTGGGCTGGGTGTTGATGCAGCATTGGCTCAGTTCATCGTGACCTGGGCTCGTGCATACGAAAAGACCGTCCTTCACCTGTACTCGCCTGCTGATGAAGCGATCGCCCAAGTCACGCAGTTGGCTCACAGCGCCGCTGGATTCTTTGCCTTGATCATGTGCAGTGAAGTGCATGCTCGGGATCATCAACTGATTGATCGGCGAGAAGCCCTCATGGCGATCAGACCCCTGGTCGATGCAATGTTTGCAGGTGATCTGCGCAACACCTCGAACCTGAGAGGCGCGCGACCAACTGCCATCAACCTATTCTGCGTGAACAACGCAAAGCGTGAATTCATCAAGCCGTTCTACTTCGATCACTCCGTCCCAAAAGTCCAGCCCAGGACGTGGTTCTCAACGCTCGTAGAGACGTCGTCGAAGCTGATGACTACTCGCAGTCACCAAGGTGCATTGCTCAGATCAGGCCTCCCTGCACTGGGCAGCGTACTCTGGGAGCTAATCTCGAACGCTGACCAGCATGCGGTCACAGACGTTGATGGGAACAAGTACAAGAAGGCGTTGCGCGGCACCTCGATCAAACTCAACAGGATGAGTCGTCAGGATGCGCTGGAGTACTCCGACGTTGAGCCAGAACTTGCTCGATTCATTCTGAAGCGTTTTGTCAAAGCTGAAGTACTGGAATTCCTGGAGATCTCGGTCATCGATAGCGGGCCTGGCCTGGCCCGGCGATGGCTAACGGTCAAGGAGGAACGACCGGTCGAATCGCTGGATGGACTGAGCTTAGAGGCTGAACTTGAGGCCACGCTTGACTGCTTCAAGAAGCACGTCACTTCCAAGACGCAGTCTCCGAATTCGGGAATGGGCCTGCACAACGCTGTTCAGGCACTCAACAAACTGAAAGCCTTTGTACGTGTCCGGACGGGGCGGCTTTCATTGCACCAGGCCTTTCATGGAAGAGATGAGGTTATGGAATTCGAACCGTCGACTCGATTCGGTGGCCGAGTATTGGCTGCTGTCGAAGGCACTGTCTTCACGATCTGCATTCCGGTGAATTGACATGTTCGATCTCGTGGATTTTGAAGTCGAGCTAAGTCACGCCGGGAAGCCGGTTCACGCGGTGGTGTTTTTCACCGGCCCAGATCTCCTGACCGAGACGCAAGCAGCGCACGCCCTCCAGCACCAGCTCGCCGGCTATGTCATGCCCGATCTCCTGGTGTTTCTCATGCCAGGCTACATCTTGGCGGAATTTCGCGCTCAGCAAGCAGACACAACATCCCCGCTCATGGCGGAGCTAAGCCGCAAAGGCCCGGGGTCGCCTCGCACCTATGCGTGTGCGTTCTACGACGTAAAGGGCGCCATAACTGAGTATGTCCACATCTCAGGGCCCGAGGAGGGCTTGGCAACGCTCATCAAGGACAAGTCCAGGGCCATCGTCAAAGCCGGTCTGACGAACCTCGTCGAGCGTTCCAGCGTCCTAAAGAAGGCGCCTGCGGGCTTCTTCTATTCAAAGCCTTCCTCTCGGGCCTCGAATTATTTCATCCGCGCTGAAGACCTCCTCTCCGAGACGTTGCACGCTTATTACCTGGCATTCGCATGCCTGCCCCTGATCGAGAAGGCCACGGATGAGGGCGCGGCTCGCCCTGATACCCTCTACCTGGACACGATTGCCTTGCTGCCCCTGGCGATGTGCATGCAGATGTACCTCATGAAATTCGGGCTGCCAGGCTTCGCCAACATTCGTTCTTTCCACTCGCACGAGGGACTGATCAAAGACGGGCCTTTGCCCAAAGCGGTATCCGCCTTGTGCCTCATCTCTGCCTCGACGCAGTGCGGCCTCGCGCAGCAGTGGGTAAAAGTGAACAGCGCTCCTCCAGAGCGTGTAGCGACCATCCTCTCCTTTGAGCGGTCATCGGATTCCTGTTCTGTCCTGTACACGCTCAAGCAGCCAGAGGACTTCGAAATCTTGGGGGAGGGCGAAGCGGGCGGTACCCGTCTGATTCGGATTCATGGTGAGCGATTCGTTGCAGAGCACAGCGAAACCAAGGCGCTGAACATCGGAACCGATCATGCACCGGCTTTGCTGCAAAAGCTGTTTCACTCTTTCATGGGGGCGAACCTTTTCAGTTGCTACGCCCATGATCGGCCAGGGCTCAGGCCTCGGACGGTGTGCGTCGATAAAGACAATCTGGCAGCTGCCGACGACTTCGTGGAATGGTTTGAGCGCGTCTTGTTGGAGGAAGCGGTCGCATCAACCCGCTGGATCATTCACGATGACGACGGGGCCAGCGAGGCTTTAGCTGACCGGGCAATCGCGTACCTTGCGTCCTGTGGCGTGACGGTCGAGAGCAAGGTGTCCTTCGATAACTTTGATGCCAGTGTGGATTTTGACGGGTCTGTCATTGTCATTGCAGCTGCTGCTGAGCGTGGGTCGCGGCTACAGAGCGTAAGCCGTCGTCTGCGCACCGCGCAGCAGTCCGGCACCCGGCTGTACATCACTGGAGCACTTTTCGGGCGCAGCTACGCACTGATGAAGGATCTGCAGAGCAACTTGACCCAGCCCGCCAAGGATCACAGCAGGTACGTTTTCAAGACCTTCATGGAAATCCCTGCGGCAGAGCTGGCCTGCACGAATCACTGGGCCGAGGAGCAGCGTCTGCTCGACTCTTTGCACTCAGTCGTCGACACGTTCTCAGCACCAATAACGCAGCGCATGGAGGTGTTTGATAACGCAGGCACAGGTGGGCTTGGCCAGCATCCTTTCTGGCCCAGTAGCCACACCAATGAACCGATGACTCTGAGCCGAGGTTTCGCATTTGTCGACGGTACGGAAGATGTGAGGATCGCGACGTCGACGGACATCTACCTTACCATCCTGTGGATTCTGCAGAATGCCCGGCATAGCGATAAGGTGCAGAACGCCAAGCGGCTGGAGTCTGGCGAGCTTCAGCAAGTGCTCCTCTCGCCAGATGTGTTCTCGCGGTTTGATGATGGCGTCATCCAGGCAGCGTTTTTGCGCGCAGCGCTACCTGCCGAGCTTGATTACCGGGCTCAGGAAACCCACAGCTTGTCGATGGGGGACATCATCAAGCGTGTAGCCGCAGGGTATGGCCATGAGCGAGGTGAAGCCGCCTTGGAGTTCGTGATCGCATTGGCGATTGGAAAAATCCGTCTGCATAAAGACATCGATGGCCGACTGCGGGCTGGCTTGATCGAAACACTCTTGCCGCACCTTCCAGAGATCCCTTATCTGCTCGATCCAAATTACGAACCGCCGTTGTGATCAGTTCCAGGTAGCCGTTGGGCCGGTGCTTTGTCATTGTTGGTTTTTAGGCGCTTTGGTCATAACAGGCAAGATTGGCAGACAAGGCTTAAGGGCGTTCTTACGTCGACGATAATCATTGGCCTTGCGGTTGCGATCACTCGAAGGATTCAGAGTTCTTTACAGTGCTGTTTAGGCTTGCAGAGCGGGAACGAGGGGAGCCTGTTTAAATGATTACCAGCATCGATATTAGCCAAAGCCGTGGCCTCACGGTGATCTACCCGATGTAAAGAGGAGAGCGTCATGGAGTTTGCAGAGCCGCTTCGCCATTACGCGGAGCAGGTATTTGGGTGCAAAGTAAAGGCAGCGGAGTGGATGATGCATCCAAGAGCTGTATTTGAAGGTCTCAGTGCGCTGGAGTACGCCCAGAGCGACTTAACGTATCAGCATGTCATAGAAGAGCTAGAACGAATCAATCATGGGTTCGCATGCTGATTTAATCGCCGGATAAATAGCGCACTAATGCTGTGCACCGTCAGCGTTCAGCTCCTGCTCCGATCATGAACCGGGCCAAGCATATTAGATGCTTGGCCCTTTGCTTTAGGGGCCGGACAGCTAAATTTTGAGATCACGAGGCGACAATTCTCAACAGATATTGTCGTCAGTCTTCACTCGTCCATTGGGGGAGGTGGCATTGGGCGTGAGAACCAGAGTGACACGAAGCTCATTTGCCCCGATCAACTTCCCGCCTGGCCACTAAAAATTAAGCTGCCTCAAGGACGCTGGTATTTATCGCACGCTTCTTGATACCGACCGGTTTCACCACTTGGTATCAAGTATTCTCGCAGTCGCCCGCAAGGCAAAATGCTGATTAGATATGACCATGAGTGCCCTCTGAAATGTTGGGGGCGGCGAGAGAGCTTGGTGGCGTGGATCATGGTGACAGGCTTCCTGCTATCCCGCTCCCCTGCGCGTCATACACACTTCCATACCCGATGAGTACTAGCTCCCTCCCTGCGCTATCTTGCCGCCAGCAGCCGTTGCCTGACTCTGGCTTTTCACTTGGATACTACTGTCAGCTAGCTTTACAAAGCCCACTTCAGTGGCCACTTCCAGGTACTCATAAATTGCCAACACCTTGTCTACAAAAACTTCATCTGCACTCAGCAGGCAATGCGCTTCAGAGGCGATTGCAGCGTGGGCGGCATCGCTGATGGCTGCGACATGTCGATGCTCACGATTGAGTTTGCTATCGCTCTTGTAACCGATAATGTTCAGCAAGTTATAGATGGCTGTGACCTTTTCATGCGTATACATCATCCGCCTGTACAGCGGGTCGCCGGCGATGCCGAGAAAGTTTTCGATCGAGTATCCTTGGTCGCGATATCCATACAGGCTTTGATAGATCTGCCAGATTTTTTTCAATGATGCGGGGTGGCTTTATATTGTTGAGCTCTTTCGGGCCCATCCCGACTAAGGCGCGGTAATTGTTCACTTCTGACTGACCTGGTTCTTCGCCGATGTGTTTCGTCATCACGACAGCGGCCATCGCAGCAACTTGCTCGTACTGGGACTGCAGGTGCTGCAGGAATTGGTCGATCGACGCGCTTAGACCAAGCTTGCTATCGTCCAGCTCTGCTCGGTGAGCGGCCAGGCTTCCTTTGAGCCCCTCAAACGCCTCGACCTGCTCGGAGGCTATGTCGGCAAAAGATGAATCAGAACGGCCGCCATACATCTTGAGTGTCGTTTGATGAGCTGCTGCCAGCATGATGTCGTAGACCGGTTCCACGAGCAGATACTGGGCGTAGGCTTCTTCAGGATATAGGGCGTTGACGGTCATCTCTCCGGTATGCTCGAAGCGCTCGTTGAACCTGTACTTGAAATGCAGGGCATTCAGAGAGGAGAGGGCCGCCAAGAATTTACCTGGCTGGCCGCTGCGCTTGATCTCACGGAGCGTTTCGTCTGAGTAGATGATCTGGAAGCGCTCGGCTATCGATTTAAAAAAAGCAGGGTCGTGACCTTGACTGCCGTGTCCAGAACGTTCTGATCAAGATAGACGGTCGCCTTGCCGGTGTAGGGTAGGGGGCTTGTAGTGCCTATCATGCTCTTGGTCTCCTTACGCATGCATTCGTCGAACGCTCCCTTCATCAATTCACATGACTACTTTTTATGATTGAATTTAGGCAGTGGGGCGTTTAACTGTTCGCGTTTGAGTCCGTGCAACACACCGTTATGAATGAAACGTCGCGCCATATCCGCCAGACCCTGAATCTCCTGCTTGAGCTGATTGATCTGCTCTTGTTGTCGAGCAATGGTCTCTGCAGCCGCAGCGAGGCTTTTGGGCATCGGGACACTCGCAAGTCTGTCCCGGTGTGACGCTATGGCTGCCTTTCTGATTTTATAAGCGTTCGTAACCGCCGGTTTGTCCACGAACGCCTGCCGCGTCGGAACGAAATCGAGAACCGACTCAGCTGCCTTGCATATTGCGTCCCAAGTCAGCTTCTGCCCAATAGGCCAATCCCTGATTATCCCGACGATTTCCTTAATCTCTTTTGGTGTGAATGCGCGAGGCATGTCAGTTGGCTCCCATCATTTCGTCAAGGCAGAGCCGCAGGTCATCGTCATAGACATCATCCAGAAATTTCGTCACGACAGTGGTCTTCTCAAGTAACGGTTTCTTAGGCGCCGATTGCTCCTGTGAGAGGATGCGCTGTGCTTGCGTAAAGTCCTTCCCAGCAATCATTACCGGACTTCCATCTGGGATGTTCGGATCTTCGTGCATCGCGACAATTGAGTTCAACCGTTCCAAATAACGGGTGTGAGTTTCCACCCAGCGAGTAGCCGGTCGGTTTCCCGCCTCGATCTCTTTTAAGGTCGCATTCAGGTTTTCAGCCACGTGATCCCGCTCCACCTTCACGGCAGTCAGAGATTTCTTATGGCCTTTGCAGTGCAAAAGCTCAGAGCAGTTAAGACAGTCACCTGACTTCTGGCAGGGGCTGACCGTCCATGAGTGCATGCAGATGCCGTACCGGGTGGTGATGATGGGGCCCTTGTCGCGAATATCGTATTCGGCACTCGTAATGGGTGTTGGCGTTACATCAGCCACGGGGATCATACCCTCGGCGAGCTTGCGCGCTTCCCGGGCGGGATCCAGGTGGATGTAGTCGCGTGTCTGTTTTACAGCGGCTCGCCCGCTCCACTTCGTGATGACCTCGATTCCGACGCCTGCTTCCCTTGCCGCAGTATTCAAAAAATGCCGCAACTGGTGGGATCGGATCGAAGAGTCGGGATAGCCATGGCGCTCAAGGAACGACCTATGAGTATCCCCATTTGACTTAGCATAGCTAGGAGATACTCGTTTTGAGTAATGATGCAAAGTAGTCGGGCCGAGAAGTACTGGACTCGTCCTGTAGACATCAGTTAGCTGGCCTCTGCGCAAACATATCAACGATTCCGACATTTTCGGTGGCTTCGTACTGTGCAGATCCGGGTCGACCTGGTAAGGGAAGTAAGGAAGGAAGCGCATATTTTCATCGCGGACGATTTTCCAGAGCGTGGTCAGAGTTTGTCCTTCGAGGCGATAATTGCCCGTTGCACGCCTCATAAAAATTTGTGCAGATTTAGCAGTAGGGCAGCCCAAGGCTGACATGACCTGCTCCTGAGTTAGCACTTGGTCGGCGGGTACAGCAGGCACACCCGGATGGGGGAAAAACTCCATCGTTCCGCTTTCAAGATGAAGGGCGAGCCTTCTGCCTTCACAAGTGATGCGTTCGAGACGACTGAATGCTTCCCGGCAATGCTCAACCATCACTTCGGGAATGCCTTTCAATACGACTTTCTTGTTTTTGTTGGAATAGTACTGCAGATACCACTGCAGTTTCCCTTTTGTATCGAACTCACTTTTGAGCGTGTCCAGTCTGAATCGCAACTTCTCAGCAATGCGCATCGGAACAGACAGCAGGATCGCGGTGATGCTCGTGATATAGATAGCCTCATCGTCCAGCTCACCGTGGTAGCCGCGAGAAAAAATCTCCGCAAAAGCCAGCAAGGCCTCGTCATCCGGCAAGGCTGTCTTGACGGGCTGTTTGCTCAGGTCAGCTCCCCACTGTTCGAAAGATGGTTTCCAGTGTTTAAGACTATGTGGGCTTAAATTGTGCTCAGCTACCGTGCGAACCAAATTTCGAACAGCTAGGGCCGTGTTGCGATGGCTTTTGTTCCTCTTGCCGATGATGTCTACAGCTTTCGCCAAGTGTAGTGGGGAAAGCTTTGTGATGTCGGCATGGCCGTCCACATGCATCAGGGCCGCCCAAACAATCTGCACTGCGAGATAGTCTCCCCTGAACGCTTTGGCAGGATCACCCCGACGAGAGTTGATGAGGTAGGCCTTCGCAAATTCCATGAATTCATGATCAAACTGCTGTTCAGGAGTCGGAAGCGCACGTGCGTGCAACTCGACGTCATACTTCATGAAACGGATTGAGCCCCTTGGAGTAGCCCAGACAGCAGCTTCCCACGAGAACCCCGGAACTTGCTTCCAAACTGGGCTGACAACTCGGGCTTGATGAATGTAAGTCGCCAAATTTTGCTGACATTGCAACTGTGCTTTGGATACAAATGGGGTAGGAGTTGCAATTGCCATTACTTAACCTCAATAGCGGTAGTTTCGATCAGGTCTGGCTCTTGCATTTGCTCCGGCTGCTGCTTTTGCTGACGCTTATCGCCTTTCATTGCCTCACTTGGAGGAGGGGGGGTCGTTGAGTCGTTGCGATTTTGAGCTTGGGCGATTTCCCTCTTACGAGCGTCGCACAAACGGATTACCAGCTGGACTGCCTGGATGTCTTTCTTAAGCTGCAGCGGTGTCAAAATCCTTCTTGCCTTGCTCGGCAGGTAGATGTTGTTTTCCTCCTCCTGGCGCTCAATCAACCGGATCAAAACTTCATCATGTGGGCCATGAACCCATGGCTCAAACTTTGCGCAGTGATAGCACGGGATAGGAACAGACGCTGAGCAGTAGCCGTGCATACCACAACTACCGACGTTGAGCCGCCCATCGAGCTCAACGCGGCTCGCCGGATTACTGCCGCGACTTGCATCGGATTCCTTGTCCCTGACCGTTCCAGCGAAAGCTTGGGCGAGCGGCCCCAAAATAAGCTTTACCTCTTCGTTCAGTTGCCTCGCTTCCTCGGCAGGATCGCTGTAGTAGTGCTCAAGGCTCGTACGATCCTCGTGACTAAGCCAATATTGCAACGTCAATCGGGGCACACCCAAGCGTGCCAATTGCCTTGCCCTGGTGTACCTCATCCTATAAGCGAACTCTCGAATGGGTTCGCCAGTACGATGGGAAGTCGGCGGGCTGCCTGTCATTCTGATTAACAGTTGCGATATCGCGGCCGAGTTTAGGTGAAAGTGCGCCGTGGGTAGTAGCGTAGTAAATGGAAAGCTGGGATCTCTTAATTGTACAGAATATTTCTTGGGAAATTTTGCGGGCTCGAAGAAAGGGAGTTGCTTGCGCTCTTCCTCCGAGATCGTACGCCCCAATTTTTTCTCAAAAACACGGATCGAACTTTGCGCCTGCAGTTCACAAATTTTCCACAGGTCGTCTCCGAGAGGGTGCACATCGACTTTAGATCCCCGGAACCATTCTTCGGCGCCTCGATCCTTTACGCCGGGGAAAGCAATTCGGCGTCCGGTGATGCCGTCGGTTTCTCCGTCGAATTCAAAATCCATTATCTTTAGTCCTGCCAACTGAGCGCCACGCCTACCAAATTGCGCGTTCAGCAATCGTGCAACTGTGGAGCGCAAGTTTACACGGCCCGCCTCGTAATCATTCCAGTACGAGTCGACCAGATCTTCATATTCTTGATCGGTATACCAGCCCTCTGTGACATCATCCGAAATCACTCTTCGACGGACTTTTCTCGCCGGACGCCTCAGCATATTTACAATGTCAATGGTGGTAGAATCCACACCCGGATAACCGAGGCGATACCAGAGGTTCAGCAGGTTGCGGAAGGTATTTACAGTTTCATCGTTGGCATTCTTAGCCAAAAGTTGATAATTTTCAGATGTGAAACTGGTGATCGATACTTCTCTTATACCCTTCTCCAGCTTGCGAACAATTGCCGCCAAAGTTGAAGGTGATCGCGATCCGCTGCAGGCTATAGCTTCCGTGGTTGCCTTGAAACCCGCGACTGTTTGAGCATCCATGCTTAGAATGTTTGCGATTGTAATATTCGTTTTATTCGCTACATTTAGGCAGTCGCCAGAATATGAAATGCCATATGCATATTTTGCCGGCGGCTCATTTCGATCGAAGCCGACTAAAGTTTCCTTATGATCGAAGTTTTCGTCCGCATCATCGTTGATGTCATCGATATCTACGGCTGGATTGAACGTGTTGATCATTACTCATCCTTACTAATTCGGCAGTTAATTATTTTTATTGTGTTGTGTTTGATTTCAAATGCTGCATCTGGGCGACATGGGCTCTGCCAGTTGCGTTCTAATGGCGATCGCTGGCCCTGTCTTCTGATGATAATGCGCGTCAAAAATACGGTGGGCGTATGGGCTACCTTGGGGCCACGTTGCTTCATGCATCCGTGGTTCTCTTGCGGTCTGATTTGCTCCTGGCGGTATCCGATGCGACCAAGCGCCCATGCTTGTTGGCCGACTCCTGAATGTGGCGCAGGTCATAATCTCTGGCTGAACTAGAGCCTTCTACCCAACCCATCCAGTGCTCGCGTCTTTGACGAGTTTGTACGTCTGTAAGGCCTTCCCGGATCGCCAACTCGGAGAATCTGTAGTTCCAATGGTGCCTAAGTAGGTGAGGGTGTACCTTCTTCAGCCGTGGATCTCGCTCGGTGATAACGGCTAAAGCTGACCGGAATGTCGACATCTCTATCTCTCGCCCTTGGTTCACCCCGCGTTTGTGGTTTACCAGAATGAAGGCGTTGTCCCCATAGCCGACATTGGGAATATCCGCACGGTATTGGGCCAGGTATTCAGAAATCATTCGCTCAAGCTGCGGCGTCAGCGGCAAGGTGCGCCCGAGCGTTTTGGCTACTGGCTGCGACATGCGCCGATCGAATGCGTCATCGTGGTTGCGCTCAATCCGAAGGTAAGCGGTCTCACCCCCTGAGGCAGGGATGAAGTCAGAGTATCGCAAGCCCAGGAGTTCACCGATGCGCATGCCTAGGTCGTACAGGATGCGTAGCGCGAGCACATTGCGATAAGCCACTCCATACTGGAATTTAGAAATCGTTTTGCCGTTCGCGTCCAGATAGCGGTTTTGGCTGTTAGGCCCAAGCGTGCTCTCGTCCGGCGGCTGGAATGCGGCAAAGAGTTCGAGTAATGCAGCGTCTGCTCCATCGCTCAGCTTCTTGGCAATGCGTCGCCTCTTGGCTCGCGCTACGGAACCACCTTTACGTTTTCGGGCCACTAAGCTGGCCTGCAACCTCTCTATGAGAAGTCTGTTTGCGTCCGCATTCGAATCGGTAATCCAGTTACCAAACAACCATCCGAAGTATGTGCTCACAATGTCCAAGTGATAGTTGACCTTCGATCCCTGAATCGTCGTACCGTCGCTCTCCTTCGAGTTGACCGAGAGCGCCTGCACCAGCGACTCCACCTCGGGCATGGTGAAAAGCTTCTTCGTGGCAAACCTCCGATCAAGGTCAATGCCCTTGTCATTTGCCCAGTCGTACACCCTCTTCAGGGCGTACAGGTTTGCTCGACGGGTATTCGGCATGAGGCTACCCAAGCTCATTGAGACGTAAGCAGTGGGGTAGTACAGAGGCATCCCGTCATCTTCAGTGTCAATGAGCAGTGAAAACCGGCTGCCATCTCCTGCTTTGTAGTCTTTGATCTTGAGTGCCATGGGGCCCGTCTCTACTGTCAGTTGGGTCGTTCTTACGTTTTTGGTCGGAGTTTGTATTGGTGTAAAACTCTGTTTACGTAAAATCATACAGAATTTTCAAGCCATTGCTCGTAAACGCTTGATTTACCGACCTGTCCTAGAATTCTGTTTACCAGTCATTGAAAACAGTATGGAATATTCGCTTCTGGAGAAGGAAGGTCGAGTCTATTCGATAGCCAAGTCAGGGTATTACGCGCAAGCGCTGTTTAGCATGGATGCGCCCGGCAACGGCAATGATCTGCTGGAGACCGTGTACGTCAACGCCAGACGTCCCGGAATGTGTGTGTTGAGCGCCGACGAACCGGCCTCGCTGCAACCGCTGGACAGTCCGTTGTTGACGCTGGAACGTGAGCTTCTGCGCCAATATCCGCGTCAGCTACAGACATTCGTGCAACCTTGCGGAGAGCTGGAGTTGCGGGTTGCCCTGGCAGCGCGGTACACGAGTTCGACAGAGCATTTCTGGCATGCCGATGACATCTACATCGGTGCTGATCTGCGCGGGGTCCTGGAAATTCTGATTTCGGTGCTTGAATTGCGTCACGCCAGCGTGATTGTCGAATCACCGTGCGACTGGGTGATATTGCGCCTGCTCGAGTCGTGCGGGGTGCGCGTGATCGAATGGCCATTGCTGGCCGAAGGCGTGCTTGACCTGTCGGTACTGCAATCGCTGCTGGAGAACGAACCAGTACGTCTGGTTCTTTTGTCTTCAGTGTTGAGCATGCCCCACGGCAAGGGTTTCACCCATGAGCGTCAGCAGGCCGCCGCGCAGTTGCTCAATCAACATGGGGTCTGGGTGCTGGAAAACGACTGCTACAGCGAGCTTGACGAGCGCAATGATTCACAGCGTTTGCGCAGTTGGCTTGATCCTGAGCGTCTGCTGGTGTTTTCCACTTTCGAGAAATTCATCGGCGCTGAAGCGCCATTCGGCTTTGTCCTGTCGCGTCACTGGCGTGAGGCGCTGCAACGCCATTTTCTGCTGCGCGCATTTCGCTTGTCGCCGATCCGCCAAAAGGCGATTGCCCGGTTGTTGAATGGCGGGCGGCTTGATCAGCATTTATCTGTGCTGCGGCGAATGCTGGGTGAGCGGCGAGCCGTGTTGATCCAGGTTCTGCACGAACGTTTGGGCGATACGCTGCAGATCGTCGAGCCGCAGGGCGGGGCGACGGTGTGGGTACGTTCGTTACGGCCGGTCGACATGGCGAATGTGTTCCGTCGCCTGCTCAAGCAACAGATCATCGTGGCCCCCGGCGAGCTGTTCAGCCTGCAAGGTCTGCATGCGGATCATCTGCGGATAAGCGCGTTGCACCACGGCGAGCGGGATCTGCCGAGTGTCATCGGCTTGCTGGGTGATGCCTTGCGCCTGTCGCCTGGAGCATAACGTTAAAAAACATCGGGCGAGTTTCGGATACATCCCGTCGCACAGTGGTCAAACTGCCAGTAAACTGCGCTGCATTTCCTGAACCACTCCGATTTCAGAGGTTTTTGCATGACACTCAGTCCTTTTGCGGGCAAACCGGCACCGGCAGAACTGTTGGTCGATATCCCGCGACTGGTTACGGCCTATTACACCGGCCAGCCTGATGCATCGATTTCTACCCAGCGAGTGGCGTTCGGCACCTCCGGCCACCGCGGCAGTTCGTTCGATTTGAGTTTCAACGAATGGCATGTTCTGGCCATTAGCCAGGCGATCTGCCTGTATCGCGAAGCCCAGGGCATCACCGGCCCGCTGTTCGTCGGCATCGACACCCATGCATTGTCGACCCCGGCCGGCGCCAGCGCGCTGGAAGTCCTCGCCGCCAACGGCGTCACCGTGATGATCGCCGAAGGCGATGAGTACACGCCGACCCCGGCAGTTTCTCACGCCATTCTCTGCTACAACCGCGGCCGTACCTCTGGCCTGGCGGACGGTATCGTCATCACGCCGTCGCACAACCCGCCACAGAGCGGTGGCTACAAATACAACCCAACCAACGGTGGCCCGGCCGATACCCACATCACCAAGTGGATCGAAGCCAAGGCCAACGAGCTGCTGGCGAACAAACTGGCCGGGGTCAAACGCATCAGCTACGAGCAAGCGCTCAAGGCCAGCACGACCCATCGTCACGATTACTTGAACACCTATGTCGCCGACCTGATCAACGTCATCGACTTCGATGCCATCCGCGACGCCAAGCTGCGCCTGGGTGTCGATCCGTTGGGCGGAGCAGGGGTGCGCTACTGGTCGGCCATCGCCGAACACTACCGTCTCGACCTGGAAGTGGTGAATAAACAGGTCGATTCAACGTTCCGTTTCATGACCGTCGATTGGGACGGTCAAATCCGTATGGACCCATCGTCCAGCCACGCGATGCAGGGCCTGATTGGCCTGAAAGAGCGCTTCGACGTGGCGTTTGCCTGCGACCCGGATCATGACCGCCACGGTATCGTCACGCCGTCCGGTGGTTTGCTCGCGCCGAACAACTATCTGGCGGTATCCATCGACTACCTGTTCCAGAACCGTCCGCAATGGCGCGCCGATGCCGCTGTCGGCAAAACCGTGGTCAGCAGCGGTCTGATCGACCGCGTGGCCAAGCGCCTGGGCCGTCGCCTGTACGAAGTGCCGGTCGGTTTCAAATGGTTCGCCGATGGCCTGTTTGATGGCTCGCTGGGTTTTGGCGGTGAAGAAAGTGCTGGCGCGTCGTTCCTGCGCAAGGACGGCGGCGTGTGGAGCACTGACAAGGATGGCCTGATTCCAGCCTTGCTCGCCGCCGAAATGACCGCGCGCACCGGGCGCGATCCAAGCCAGGCCTACCGCGCCCTGACCGACGAACTGGGCGAACCGTTCTCGGTGCGTGTCGACGCCAAGGCCAACCCTGAGCAGAAGGCACTGCTGAGCAAGCTGGCGCCGGAACAGGTCACCTCGACCGAGCTGGCAGGCGAGAAGATCCAGAGTATCCTCAGCCATGCACCGGGCAACGATCAAGCCATTGGCGGTCTGAAAGTCATGACCGAGAACGGCTGGTTCGCCGCGCGTCCGTCGGGCACTGAGGACATCTACAAGATCTACGCCGAGAGCTTCCTCGGCGACGACCACCTCAAGCAACTGGTGGCCGAAGCGCAAACGTTGGTGGATGGCGCTATTTCCACTAAGTGATGCGCACATGAAAAAAGGGCAACCGTAATGGTTGCCCTTTTTTTATTGCCTGCAGATCAAGCCAGGTCGACCAGTACGATCTCGCTGTCTTCGATCGCCGTGACCGTCAGCACTTGCTCATGGGCCACCGCAACGCCATCGCGCGCTTGGGCACGCAAGCCATTGACTTCGATCACGCCGGTGGCCGGAACCAGATAGGCGCGACGCCCTTCGTCGAGCCGATATTCGGCGGTTTCACCGGCCTTGATGTTCGCCGCCACCAGGCGTGCATTGGCGCGAATATGCAGGCTCTGGTCGTCGCCGTCCTTGCCGCTGGCTAGCGTCACAAAACCCTCGCGCTCGCCTTTGGGAAACGGCTTGGCTCCCCACGACGGCGGCGCACCGGTTTCGGTCGGCAGAATCCAGATCTGGAAGATCTTGGTTTCCTTGTCTTCCAGGTTGTACTCGCTGTGAGCAATGCCGGTGCCAGCGCTCATCACTTGTACGTCGCCAGCTTCGGTGCGGCCCTTGTTGCCGAGGTTGTCCTGGTGCGTGATGGCACCTTCTCGCACGTAAGTGATGATTTCCATGTCGCGGTGCGGATGCTGCGGGAAACCGGTGCCTGCGGCGATGATGTCATCATTCCACACGCGCAGGTTGCCCCAGCTCATCCGCTGCGGATCGTAGTATTCGGCAAAGGAAAAGTGGTGATGCGCGTCCAGCCAGCCATGATGGGCGCCGCCCAGCGAGCTGAAGGGTCTGAGTTCAAGCATGATCGTCTCCTAATAAGGGTCGTCAGGGGGCGGGCCCCGTGGTTGATGACGACGATCATCTATCAGGCAATCATCGAAAAAAAGCGCAAAAACTGCCGCATCATGATCAGGTTATTTGATGGGAATGCGCCTCGAAATCGTCTTATCCGACTTTCAATTCGTCGCCTAAACCGATGACCTGTAAGCATTTCGCTAGAACTGGACGGCAAATCCAGACACCATAGCCGCCACAGCCTCACACCCTGGAGTCCGTCAGCGTGGCGCAACACACCCCCGATCTTCCCCCTGAACTTCGTCCACTGGCCGAGATGCCCTGGTTCAAACGTCTGGCCGCGCGATTCTTTGGTCACGGGTTGACCAAGCTGCGCGCCCAGCACCGGGCGTCGTGGCTGCACGGGCAAGCCGACGGATTTCGCAGTGGCCACACCGCTGGCGTCGAATACGGTTTCAAGGAGGGCAAGCTTGAGGGGTTGGAGGAAGGCCGCCAGGTTCTGCTGATTCGCGACAGCCGTAACACCGAGCATCGCCCACCCAGCGTCGATAACTACCTGTTCGATGACTGGCGCCTGCCGCTGACGGCGGAACTGAAGAAGCGCATCAAGGCTGACGTCGCCCGTTTGCTTCCGGCCCACGCCCAGCCCAGCGCTGCGCAGTGGAAGATGATCTTCAGCGATACGCCGTCCACCTCGGTGGTCGCCGGTGCCGGCGCCGGCAAATCGACCACGCTGGTGCTGCGCATTCTGTTGCTCAGCCATTATCTGGGTTTTGAGCTGGATTCGATGACCGTGGTGACCTTCACCCGCGAATCGCGTAAGGACTTCATCAACAAACTCATCGAAATCTTTACGCTGTGGGGGCAGCCGCTGAACCTCAAGCAGGCCCGTGAGCTGGTCAGAACCTTCCACTCACGCATCCTGCCGATGGTCCGCAGCCTGCCGGGTTTCGAGCGTTTGCAGGCCTTCGAGAACCTCAGCGATCGCCCGCAAAGCGGCGCAGAGGAGGTTGACAGCAATCCGTTTGACCTGCGTATCAACGACGCGCAGCGCCAGCAACTTAATGCTTGTTATCACCGCCTGTTCAACGACGATGAGCGTTTCCGCCAGTTGATCCAGCCGCTGTCCCGTGCCGGGTTACAGTTGAAAGAACTGGAACGCGATCACCCCGATGTGCAGAAGCGCATGGCGGTCACCGAACTGGCAGCCAAGCGCGATGAAGAACTCTGCGATGTGATTGAAGATCTGTGGTTCCGCGCAGGGGCGTGGCCGATCAAAGGCATCGAGCCGAATCGGCAGGCCTTCGAAATCAATGGTTCGAAGTTCCACGCTCATGGCTATATTCCCAGCCTCGATGCCTGGGTGGTGCTCGGCTTTGATCCCAGGGAAAACGCCCAGCTGACCCGACCCAACGCCAAGCTGAGTGTCCGTGCAGAGTGGGCGGTCAAGCGCACCCTATTTCAAGCTTTCTGCCGTAAGCCATTGATATGGCTGGATAGTTACGAGTCATCCAGGCGCGTTCTTGCGACGTTGGCCGGAGATGCCAGCGCCGGTCCCGGCTTTGATTACAAGGTCAAAGGCGAGCTGGCATCGGCGCCATTGCTGGATTGTTTTGTCGCCGCAGCAGGCTTTATCGAAAACCTCGGCCTGGATGTACCAGACGCGGTCAGTCGGATGAGCTTCGCCAAGGACGATCCTGATCGTTTTTTCTTTGAAGCCCTGAGCCTGTTCTGGCGCGCATTTGAAGATCACTTGCTGGATCAGAAGCCGCCAGTGATGACCTACAACCGCATGTTCGCGCTGTTCAGCGAGCACTCGCCGGAAAACCTCAAGCTGCTCAGCGATGAGTTGCTGCGGCCTATGGCGCATTTGATGATCGATGAGTTCCAGGACGTATCGCCGCAGATCGTTTCGTGGATTCGCGCCAGCCTCAATGAAATCCGCAGCCGTGGCCCGGCCATGCACGTTGGGCGAGGGGCGCAGCGTTCGTCGCTATTGTGTGTTGGCGATGACTGGCAGTCGATTTACGGTTGGCGCGGCAGCTCACCGAGCTACTTCATGGAGTTCAACAAGGAATTTCCTTCACCGAGCACCACAAGAGTGATGCTCAGTGACAACTATCGCAGCCATCAGCACATCATCGACGCCGCCGAACACATTGTCCGTGCAGCGCCGGCAATCGCAGGCAAGAAGGCCAAGGCCAGTGGTGAGCCCAAGCCGCTTCACCCGGTCAATGTGCTTGAGCGGGATGATGAAGCATTGGGTCAGCGCTTGGCCGAGCATTATCGGCGCGGCGATTCAATCTTGATGCTTTATCGAAAAAGCAGCGATAAGTTATTGATAGAGCAGCATATTCAGCCTGTACTTAATGTAGATTCGAGCTTGCCCTACGACGCGCGGCGGCTGAAGCAACTGACCTATCACAGCGCCAAAGGCTTGCAGGCTGATGCGGTATTTCTGCTTGGCGATTGCCAGCATCTGACCAGTTCTCCGTACAAGAATCAGGTCTATCGCATGGCGGGATTGGGCAAAAGCGGCGACAGCGAGCCTTATGACACTGCGCAAAAGGACGAAATCCTGCGCCTTGCCTACGTCGGTATCACGCGCGCCGTCAGCCATTGCTATTGGTACGTCGAGCCGCAGGAAACCCAAGCGGTAAACATGCCGAGGGCGTCGGATCGAGTCGCCAAGGGCAAGCCCTTCTTCGTCGACCATCGACGCGAAAAGACCAGCGCCTGACCAATAAAAAAGCCCGCATCGCTGCGGGCTTTTTGTTTTAAATCAGGTGGTTATGCGTAGTTCTTGAGGGATTCCGGAGGAGTGAAGGCTTCCAGCTCATCCTCGATGGCTTCGATCATGCGCTCGACGTCCGCCGCGTTCATCACCGTTGCGCAGGGAATGCCGGCGATGGCGATCATGGTTTCGCCGCTGGCACGGTCGAACAGACGGGCGATCATGCTGCCCGGCGCGTCCATCGTCGCCTCGAAACCCATGGGATGAAAATGCCAGCGCATCAGCTGGCAAGCGTTTGGAAAGGTGACTTTGCTGAACCCTTTATTCATGGTGTTGCCCGCCTGCTTCATCGAGCGCTTCCTTTTGCTCATGTTAGGTGGGAAGAGCCTTCATTGGCTCAACCAGTGCTTGAGCTTTAAAAGTAGCATTCGTGTGTGAAAAAACTGTGAGTTTTTTCAGTCCGTTTAGCGATTGATTCGCATTTTTTGATGTAAGTCACTGGCTCATCGATTATCGCCAAAACGCCACCATGGATTTTTCATTGAAGCGGCAGAGGAAGTTGGGCAAGCTCGGTTCTTTTTCGCCGAGCCGCTTATGCACGCCGATGACGACGGCCCAGAACAGACCCAGGCCACGGCCGCCACGGTCATGCGCTATCACCTGAGCTGGAAACACCGGGATCTGGACAGCGTCATGGCGCTTTATCACGCCGAGATCCAGTACAACGATTTCTTTCAGAACCGGGTGCTCGGTCTGGATGAGTTACGCGAATACGTGCGCGTGAGCATGCCGCGAGAATCCGACGAACTGCTCGAACATTGCGACCGAATCCGGGTGGATGGCAACACCGCGTTCATTCAGTACGAGGTGACCTTGCGCGGCGGCGACGGCCTGGTGTCGTTTCGTTCCAGCGAAGCGATCACGGTCAAGGACGGCTTGATCTGGCGCGTCAACGAGTACGCCTCGCTGGTGCGTACTCAAGCCGACGGCAGTTCGGCACAGAGTCAGCGTCCGGCGGTCAGTCGGCTGGGTCTGTCACCGCGGCAACTGAGTTTCATGGCCGAAGACCTGCAGCAGTATTTTGAAAAGCAGCAGCCCTATCTGGACCCTGAGCTTGACCTGCAACGGGTGGCGAAGGAGTGCGGGTACAGCCGCAATCAGATTTCCTATCTGCTCAATCAGGTGCTCGGGCAAAGCTTTTATCGCTACGTCAATCAGGCGCGCCTGCAGCATTTGCTGCGTGCGCTGGACAGCGCCACGCCGCCGTTGCGTGTCGACGAGCTGGCGTTTGCCGCCGGCTTCAATTCGCTGTCAGCGTTCTACAAATGCTTTCGCGAACACACCGGCCAGTCGCCCAAGGCCTACGCCAAACAAATTTCTCTGCGGGCACGCGCGCAAGACATCCACTGAAGGCAGCCACTAGGATCGACGCCATCGAAGGTTTTCAGTGGCGGAGTCTGGCATGTCGGCGTGGCGCACGATCAGTTTGTGGATGGATCAGCTCGATGAGCCGCTATTGGCGCGGCCCGCGTTGGAGCGGGACCTGGATGTCGACGTGGCGATCATCGGCGCCGGTTACACCGGACTGTGGACGGCGTACTACCTGAAAAAACAGGCGCCCGGCCTGGATATCGCCATCGTCGAGGCGCAAACCGCCGGGTTCGGTGCATCCGGACGCAATGGCGGCTGGCTGATGGGTAACTTGCTGGGTGAGGATCGCTTGCTTGCAGGCTTGTCGCCGCAGCAGCGCAGGGCTTCGTTTGATCTGCTGCACAGCATCCCCGATGAAGTGGAGATCGTCCTCGAACGCGAAGGCATCGACTGCGATTACCGTAAGGGCGGGGTGCTTTATTGTGCCGCGCGCTACCCAGAGCAGGAAGCCGTTCTGCGTGATTACCTGAGCAAGCTGCACGCCCAAGGCCTTACCGATAACGACTACCGCTGGCTCAGTCCCGAGCAGTTGGCCCAGCAGATCCGCGTGGCCAAGCCCTACGGCGGCATCTTCGCTCCCCATGTCGCGACCATTCACCCGGCGAAGCTGGTCCGTGGTCTGGCGCGGACCGTGCAGAACATGGGCGTGAAAATCTACGAAAACAGCCCGGTCACTCACTGGCAACCCGGCAGTCTGCGTACCGCCAAGGCCAGCGTGCGCAGCCGTTGGATCGTCCCGGCGGTGGAAGGTTATTCGGTGACCTTGCCGCCACTTGGCCGTTATCAATTGCCGGTGCAAAGCCTGATTGTCGCCACGGAACCGCTGTCCGCTGCGACCTGGGATGAAATCGGCCTCAATCGCGGCCAGGCCTTCAGTGAATTCAGCCGTCAGGTCACCTATGGCCAGCGCAGTGCCGACAATCGTCTGATCTTCGGCGCCCGTGGCGGGTATCAGTTCGCCGGCAAGCTGCGCCATGACTTCAACCTGACCCGCGATGAAGTCGAGTTGCGCCGCTATCTGTTCGGCGAACTGTTCCCGCAGCTGAAAAATGTGCAGATCACCCACGCCTGGGGCGGCAACCTTGGCATGTCGCGGCATTTCAAGCCGCACATGCTCTGCGACCGCGCCAACGGCATCGCGCTATCGGGCGGTTATGGCGGCGAGGGCGTCGGTGCCAGCAATCTCGGCGGCCGGACGCTGGCCGATCTGATTCTTGAGCGCGACAGCGAGCTGACCCAACAACCATGGGTCCTGCCCGACGGTGGCATTCATGCGCTGCGTGCCTGGGAGCCAGAGCCATGCCGCTGGCTCGGCTACAACGCGATCATCAAAAGTTTCGTGCACGAAGACCAGACCCTGGCCAATCCCGCGACCGCGCCTTGGCGGCGCAAGCTGGCCAGCCGGGTTGCCGGGTTCATGGAAGGCTTCATGCACTAAACGCCGTTTCCCACAATAAACAGGTCACGCCATGAGCATCACCCAATTCAAGAACACCGCCACGCTTGAGCTCGAAGAATCCAACCCGGTCGCCGTGCCCCTCGGCGAACCCGTCGCAATTGCCTCGACCACCAGTGTCGAGCGCGACGACGGTGTTGAAACCGGCGTCTGGGAATGCACCCCGGGCCGCTGGCGGCGGCAGATCACCGCGCAGGAGTTCTGCCATTTCATTTCCGGGCGCTGCACCTTCACCCCCGACGGTGGCGGCGAAACCCTGCACATACAAGGCGGCGACGCACTGATGTTGCCAGCCAACACGCTCGGGATCTGGGATATCCAGGAAACCGTGCGCAAGAGCTACGTGCTGATTTTCTGATTGTTTGATCCTTTGATTGCCTGCCAACAAAAAAAGCCCATACAGGAATCGCCCCATGATCCAGAAAACCCTCGCATTGGCGCCGCTGCTGCTGGCCGCTTCCGTCAGTCACGCGGCCGAGACGGTCAAGGTCTACAACTGGTCCGACTACATCGCCCCGGACACCACGAAGAATTTCCAGAAAGACACGGGCATCGGCGTCACCTACGACGTCTACGACAGCAACGAAACCCTCGACGGCAAATTGATGACCGGCAAATCCGGTTACGACGTGGTGTTCCCGTCCAACCACTTCATGGCGCGGCAGATTCAGGGTGGGGCGCTGAAGAAACTCGACAAGAGTCAGTTGCCGAACTGGAAGAACCTCAACCCGGCGCTGCTCAAGGCCCTGCAAACCAACGACCCTAACAACGAGCACGGTTTCCCTTATCTGTGGGGCAGCACCGGTATCGGCTACAACATCGCCAAGGTCAAAGTGGTGCTGGGCGACAACGCGCCGGTGGACTCCTGGGATCTAATCTTCAAGCCTGAATACATGGAAAAACTGCAGAAGTGCGGCGTGGCGATCCTCGACAACGGCCCGGAACTGCTCCCGGCGGCGCTCAACTATCTGGGCCTGCCGCACCACAGCAAAAATCCCGAAGACTACAAGAAAGCCGAAGCTTTGCTGATGAAAGTGCGGCCCTACGTCAGCTACTTCCATTCCTCCAAATACACAAGTGACCTGGCCAACGGCGACATCTGCGTAGCGGTGGGCTTTTCCGGCGACATACTGCAAGCGGAGAATCGCGCCAAGGAAGCCAAGAACGGCGTCGAGATCGGTTATGCGATTCCCAAGGAAGGCGCGGCGATCTGGTTCGACATGGTCGCCATGCCCGTCGACGCACCGGACGAGAAGGCCGGCTATGCTTTCATGAACTACCTGCTGCGCCCCGATGTCATGGCCGGCATCAGCAACTACGTGCATTACGCCAATGGCAACGAACAAGCCGACAAACTGATCGACCCGGCGATCAAGAACGACACCAAGGTTTACCCGAGCGCGGAAATGATGGGCAAGCTGTTCGCGCTGGAAGCGATGCCGCTGAATATCGACCGGATTCGTACGCGGGTGTGGAACAAGATTCGCACCGGTAGCTGAACCTCCGTCCTCTGTAGGAGCTGACGAGTGCAACGAGGCTGCGATCTCTTGATCTTGATCTTGAAAAGGTCAAAGTCAAAAGATCGCAGCCTCGTTGCACTCGTCAGCTCCTACAGTCCGAATAACGTCATAGAGTTGATATCAAAGCACTGGCACGCCTGACTGAAAGTGTGACTTGCCCAACAAATCCAAACTTACCGATATTTAATATTTAAATAGAAAATCGTCAGACAATTTCCACCCTCATCGCAACTAAAAACAATCTTTTCTCCCCGCGCGCCTTGTTTACGGCAGTTTCCTGATATAGCCAAATTGGATCGCAAAAAAACTCTTTACGACAGATTTCCAATTGTGTCAGGTTCGTTACGCCTTCATTGGGCGAGTGATAGGACGATCTCGCCAAAGATCGTCCTGTCGGACAAAAACTGTTCCATTGCTAAACAAGGAAGTGTGTTTATGTCGAAAGTTAAAACCAATGCTGTTGATTCCGCCGAACAGGCTTTCCAGCTGGCTGCCTTCAGCTCGGCGTACAACCAGATCAACAGCTTCAGCCATCAGTACGACCGCGGCGGCAACCTCACGGTCAATGGCAAACCCTCGTACACCGTCGATCAGGCGGCTACGCAACTGCTGCGTGACGGCGCTGCCTACCAGGACAAGGACGGCAGCGGCAAGATCGAACTGACCTACACGTTCCTGACCTCGGCCTCGAACAGCACGATGAACAAGCACGGCATCAGCGGGTTCAGTCAGTTCAGCGCGCAGCAGCAGGCGCAGGCCAAGCTCGCCATGCAGTCCTGGGCCGACGTGGCCAATGTCACCTTCACCGAGAGAGCCTCGGGCGGCGACGGGCACATGACCTTCGGTAACTACAGCGGTGGCCAGGATGGCGCTGCGGCGTTTGCCTATCTGCCGGGAACCGGCGCTGGTTATGACGGCACCTCGTGGTACTTGATCAACAGCGGTTACACGCAGAACAAGAACCCGGATCTGAACAACTACGGTCGTCAGACCCTGACCCACGAAATCGGCCATACCCTTGGCCTTGCGCACCCCGGCGACTACAACGCCGGCAACGGCAACCCGACCTACAACGATGCGACTTATGGCCAGGACACCCGTGGCTACAGCGTCATGAGTTACTGGAGCGAGAGCAACACCAACCAGAACTTCAGCAAGGCCGGCGTCGAAGCCTACTCGTCCGGCCCGCTGATGGACGACATCGCCGCGATCCAGAAGCTCTACGGCGCCAACACCACCACCCGCACCGGCGACACCACCTACGGCTTCAACTCCAATACCGGTCGCGACTTCCTCAGCGCTTCGTCGTCGAGCGACAAAGTGGTGTTCTCGGTCTGGGATGCCGGCGGCAAGGACACCCTGGATTTCTCCGGTTTCACCCAGAACCAGAAGATCAACCTCAACAGCGCTTCGTTCTCCGACGTTGGCGGCATGGTCGGCAACGTGTCGATCGCCAAGGGCGCGGTCATCGAGAACGCGATTGGTGGTTCCGGCAGCGATCTGTTGATCGGCAACAGTGTGGCCAACGAGCTGAAGGGCGGTGCCGGCAACGACATCCTTTACGGCGCTGGCGGTGCCGACAAGCTGTGGGGCGGCGCCGGTTCGGACACTTTCGTGTTCGCCGCCAGTTCGGACTCCAAGCCGGGGGCGATCGATCAGATTCTCGATTTCGTCAGCGGTCTGGACAAAATCGACCTGACCGGCATCACCAACGGCGCGGGCCTGCACTTCGTCAACAGCTTCACCGGTTCGGCCGGCGACGCAGTGTTGACCTCGTCGGGCGGCAACAGCCTGTTGTCGGTGGATTTCTCCGGGCATGGCGTGGCTGACTTTATCGTCAGCACCGTGGGTCAGGCTGCGACCAGCGACATCGTCGCGTGATGTGAGAGGAAAGCGGCGCCTCGTGCGTCGCTTTCTTTGCTTGCATCGGCCTGATCGCCGAGCAAGGCTACGAGCGGAAGTGAAGTTTCCTATGACTCGATACGTTTTAACTGACACGACGATGGCATGGCTGATGGCAGTCACGCTGATGATGACCGGAGCGACAAGCATGGCAAGCAGCCTCAGACTCGAAGAACCCTCGGCATTCGCCGGGCGCTGGCAGGCCACTTTGACCGGTCACAGCGACACACCCGAAACGCGGTCGTTGCAAGACAAGCCGTCGAACACTTGCTTGGTCGATCTTGCGCCGAACCAGACTTTGGGCGAGGGCACTGAATGTCTGGCCGCGTGGTTGGGCGAAGCGCCAATCGGCTGGTTTCCAGAGCCCGATGGCATTTCCATCACCGGCAAGGAAGGTTCGAGGATCGCCTTCTTCAGCCGCCAGCGTGATGGCATTTATACAAAGGCCTTGAGCGCCGAACTGCTTATTACGTTAGAGCGCGCAGCGCAGTAGGCAATGGTTGTCGGATGAAAGAAAGTTGATATAAGCCAGTGGTCGTGCGTTATAAGCGCGGCATCCGGTCAAGTTGTTATGAAATTGTAAGCGCTACTTGCAAGTCATCTTTGGCAGGCAGGCGGAATATCAATGGAATGCTCGTCCGATAATGACGAGGCATGAATTCAGGAAGAATCAATGAAGATGGCGAAGTCTCCTGCCACCGCTCCGTTAATCAAGGCATTGGGCGACTATAAAAGCATTCTGATCAGCGTCGGTTGTTTCACCGCGTTGATCAACGTGTTGATGCTGGTGCCGTCGATCTACATGCTGCAAGTTTACGATCGAGTATTGTCGTCCCAGAACGAAACCACTCTGGCGATGCTGTCGTTGATGGTGGTCGGGTTCTTCGCCTTCATCAGCCTGCTGGAAGTGATCCGCAGCTTTATCGTCATCCGCATCGGCAGCCAGCTGGAGCGGCGCTTCAATCTGCGCGTCTATCAGGCCGCGTTCGAGCGCAATCTGTTCAAGGGCGAAGGCAACGCCGGGCAGTCGCTGGGCGACCTGACCCACATTCGCCAGTTCGTCACCGGCCCGGCGTTGTTCGCCTTCTTCGACGCACCGTGGTTCCCGGTCTATCTGTTTGTCATCTACTTGTTCAATGTCTGGCTCGGCGTGCTGGCCACGGCGGGCGCGCTGTTGTTGATCGCGCTGGCGTGGCTCAACGAATACATGACCAAAAAGCCCCTCGGCGAGGCCGCCGGTTTTTCCCAGCAGTCCAGCCAGTTGGCCACCAGCCACTTGCACAACGCCGAAACCATTCAGGCGATGGGCATGCTCGGCTCGCTGCGCAAGCGCTGGTTCGGGGTGCATTCGCGCTTTCTCGGCTTGCAGAACCAGGCCAGCGACACCGGCGCGGTGATCAGTTCGCTGAGCAAGACCCTGCGCCTGTGCCTGCAATCTCTGGTGCTGGGCCTGGGCGCGTTGCTGGTGATCAAGGGTGACATGACGGCGGGGATGATGATCGCCGGTTCGATCCTGATGGGCCGCGTGCTGAGCCCGATCGATCAGATGATCGCCGTTTGGAAACAGTGGAGCGGGGCGAAGCTGGCTTACCGCCGTCTCGATGCGCTGTTGCAGGCGTTTCCGCCTAGCGACGAGGCGATGGCACTGCCGGCACCGAAAGGCCAGATCACCTTCGAACAAGTCAGCGCCGGCCCGCCCGGGCGGCGTGCAGCCACTTTGCACATGGTCAATTTCAATCTGAGTGCTGGTGAAGTGCTGGGTGTGCTCGGCGCTTCCGGTTCCGGCAAGTCGACGCTGGCTCGAGTGCTGGTCGGTGTGTGGCCGGTTCTGGGCGGCACGGTGCGCCTCGACGGCGCTGATATCCACCGCTGGAACCGTGATCAGCTCGGTCCCTACATCGGTTACCTGCCGCAAGACATCGAGTTGTTCAGCGGCAGCATCGCCGAGAACATTGCGCGATTCAGCGAAGCCGATCCGCAAAAAGTCGTCACCGCCGCGCAACAGGCCGGTGTCCACGAGATGATCCTGCGCCTGCCGCAAGGCTACGACACGCAACTGGGCGAGGACGGCAGCGGCTTGTCCGGCGGCCAGAAGCAACGCGTGGCCCTGGCCCGCGCGCTGTACGGCACGCCAAGTCTGGTGGTGCTCGATGAACCCAATTCCAACCTCGACACCGTCGGCGAAGCGGCATTGGCCAGCGCCATTGCGCAACTCAAGGCGCAAGGCACCACGGTGATTCTGGTGACGCACCGTTCTTCGGTGCTGGCTCAGGCTGACAAATTGCTCGTGCTCAACGATGGCCGTTTGCAGGCGTTCGGCCCGAGTCAGGATGTGCTCAAGGCACTTTCCGGTCAGCACGAACAGCAACGCGAAAAGGCCGCACAAGCACCGGGCGGGCTCAGCATGAGCCGGCAGTATCAGCCCACGACAAGGAATTCGGGTGTATGAGCAGCGCCAGCATGAACACTGAAAACGAAGCGAACATGGAACACGCCTACCTCACCGAGCGCCCGGAACGCGATGCGAAATTCTTCGCGCGCATGGGCTGGATTCTGGCCATCGTCGGCGCTGGCAGTTTCTTCACTTGGGCGGCACTGGCGCCGCTGGATCAGGGCATTCCGGTGCAGGGCACCGTGGTGGTCTCGGGCAAACGCAAGGCTGTGCAGTCGATGAGTAGCGGCGTGGTCAGCCGGATTCTGGTGCGCGAAGGCGAGATCGTGAAGCAGGGCCAGCCACTGTTCCGCCTCGATCAGACGCAGGTCGCCGCCGATGTGCAATCGCTGCAGGCGCAGTACCGCATGGCTTGGGCCAGCCTCGCGCGCTGGCAGGCCGAGCGCGACAACCTCAAACAAGTGACCTTTCCGCCTGAATTGAGCAACGACCCGGACCCGCGCCTGGCGCTGGTGCTGGAAGGCCAGCGGCAACTGTTCAGCAGCCGCCGTGAAGCGTTCTCCCGGGAACAAGCGGCACTGCGCGCCAATATCGAAGGCGCCACTGCACAATTGGCCGGCATGCGCCGCGCCCGCAGCGACCTCAATGCCCAGGCCAGTTCCTTGCAGCAACAATTGAGCAACCTGCAACCGCTGGCCGACAACGGCTACATCCCGCGCAACCGTTTGATGGACTACCAGCGGCAACTGTCGCAGGTGCAGCAGCAGCTGGCGGAAAACACCGGTGAAAGCGGGCGCGTGGAGCAGGGCATCCTTGAATCGCGCCTGAAGTTGCAGCAGCACGGCGAGGAATACCAGAAGGAGGTGCGTACGCAACTGGCCGATGCGCAGCTGAAAAGCGTGACGCTGTCAGAACAGCTGACCTCCGCCGGTTTCGATCTGCAACACAGCGAGATCCTCGCCACCGCCGATGGCGTGGCAGTCAACCTCGGTGTGCACACCGAAGGCGCCGTGGTGCGCCAAGGCGAAACCCTGCTGGAGATCGTTCCGCAAGGCACCACCCTGGAAGTGGAAGGGCACTTGCCGATCAACCTGATCGACAAGGTCGGCACGCATTTGCCGGTGGACATTCTGTTTACCGCGTTCAACCAGAGCAAAACCCCGCGCGTGCCCGGCGAAGTCAGCCTGATCTCCGCTGACCAGATGGTCGATGAGAAAACTGGCGTGCCGTATTACGTGTTGCGCAGCAGCGTCAGTGATCAGGCGATGGAAAAGCTCAACGGTCTGGTGATCAAGCCCGGCATGCCGGCGGAAATGTTCGTGCGCACCGGTGAGCGTTCACTCCTCAACTACCTGTTCAAACCGCTTCTGGATCGCGCCGGTTCTGCGTTGACCGAGGAATAAGGATGTTCGGCTGTATGAAAAAGCTTTGCATGCTGGGGGCCGCAATGATGCTGCTCGCGAGTCACTCGGCAGTCGCGGCCATGGGGCCATTCGAGATTTACGAACAGGCGTTGCGCAACGATCCGGTGTTCCTCGGTGCAATCAAGGAGCGCGATGCCGGCCTGGAAAACCGCGTGATTGGCCGCGCCGGGCTGCTGCCACGGATCGGTTACACCTACAACAAGGGCCGCAACTCTTCCAAGGCGACGTCTCTGGATGATCGTGCGCGCAATCGAACTGATGAGCGCAACTACAACAGTTACGGCTCGGCGCTGACGGTGCAGCAACCGCTGCTCGATTACGAGGCTTATGCGGCGTATCGCAAAGGCGTGGCGCAGTCGTTGTTTGCCGACGAAGCGTTTCGCGGCAAGAGTCAGGAACTGTTGGTGCGCGTGCTGGATAACTACACCAAAGCCTTGTTCGCCCAGGACCAGATCGACATCGCCCAGGCGAAGAAGAAGGCCTACGAACAGCAGTTCCAGCAGAACGAACACATGTTCAAGCAGGGCGAGGGCACGCGCACCGATATTCTCGAAGCCGAGTCGCGCTATGAGCTGGCGACTGCCGAGGAGATCGAAGCGCGCAACGAGCAGGATGCCGCTTTGCGCGAGCTGGGCGCGCTGGTGGGCGTGCCGGCGGTGGACATCGGCGATCTGGCGCCGCTTGGTCAGCAATTTCAGACCTTCACCCTGCAACCGGCCAACTTCGACACCTGGCATGAACTGGCGATCAGCAACAACCCGAACCTCGCTTCGCAGCGTCAGGCCGTGGAAGTGGCGCGCTACGAAGTCGAGCGCAACCGCGCCGGGCATCTGCCGAAAGTCAGTGCTTATGCCTCGATGCGCGACAACGAGTCCGAAAGCGGCAACACCTATAACCAGCGGTACGAAACCAACACCATCGGCCTGGAAGTCAGCGTGCCGCTGTACGCCGGCGGCGGGGTATCGGCCTCCACACGGCAGGCCAGCCGCACCATGGAACAGGCCGAATACGAACTGGATGGCAAAACCCGCGAAACCTTGATCGAACTGCGCCGCCAGTTCAGCGCGTGCCTGTCCGGGGTGAGCAAATTGCGCGCTTATCAGAAGGCCCTGAAGTCGGCCGAGGCGCTGGTGGTCTCGACCCGACAAAGCATTCTGGGCGGCGAACGCACCAATCTCGATGCGTTGAATGCCGAGCAGCAACTGTTCACCACCCGCCGCGACCTGGCCCAGGCGCGCTACGACTACCTGATGGCCTGGACCAAATTGCATTACTACGCCGGGACGCTGAATGAGCAGGATCTGGCGCGGGTGGACGAAGCATTTGTGGTCGCGCAACAGCCCTCACCCTGACCCTCTCCCAGAGGGAGAGGGGACTGACCGAGTGGCCCGCGATAGATGCATCGACCTGAACGACCGAGCCGGACGCAGGTTTTGACATCAACAAAAATCGGCTCCCTCTCCCACAGGGAGAGGGGACTGACCGAGTGGCCTGCGATAGCTGCATCGACCTGAACCATCGAGCTGGACGCAGGTTTTGACATCAACACAAATCGGCTCCCTCTCCTCGGGGAGAGGGCTGGGGTGAGGGGAACAGGCGACACCGCAATTCAGCCCTGAACAAAACAACAAAAACGAGAGTGATGACCATGGACGTACGCATCAAACCGATTTCGCTCGGCACGCTGTTGCTGGTGACCTCGGCAACGCAGGCGCAATACCTGGAAACCGGCCAGCCCGGCAATCCGGCCAGTTGGCGCAGCGCCGAGTTCCTGCGTGACTGGGGTCTGCAACGCATGCAGGCCGATCAGGCCTACGCTGCCGGCATCACCGGCAAGGGCGTGAAGATCGGCGCGCTCGATTCCGGTTTCGATGCCGCCCATCCCGAATTTTCCGCCGACCGTTATCACCCGGTAACCGCCAGCGGCAGCTACGTCGATGGCTCAGCGTTCAACGTCGACGGCACGCTCAACCCGAACAATGATTCCCATGGCACCCACGTCGTCGGGACCATGGGCGCAACCCGTGACGGCAGCGGCATGCACGGCGTGGCGTACAACGCGCAGATCTACGTCGGCAACACCAACAAGAACGACAGTTTCCTCTTCGGTCCAAGCCCTGATCCGCGTTATTTCAAAGCGGTGTACGACAGCCTCGCCGATGCCGGGGTGCGGGCGATCAATAACAGTTGGGGCAGCCAGCCGGCGGATGTCAGCTATCGCACTCTCGCGGATCTGCACGCCGCCTACGCGCAGCACTGGAACAAGGGCACCTGGCTCGACGCCGCTGCCGACGTTTCCCGGCGCGGTGTGATCAACGTCTTCAGCGCCGGCAACAGCGGTTACCCGAACGCCAGCGTGCGCTCGGCGCTGCCGTACTTTCAGCCGGATCTGGAAGGTCACTGGCTGGCGGTGTCCGGGCTCGATCAGAGCAATCAGCAGAAGTACAACCAGTGCGGCATCGCCAAATACTGGTGCATCACCACGCCGGGGGCGAAGATCGACAGCACCATTCCCGGTGGCGGTTATGCGATCAAGTCCGGTACCTCGATGGCGGCACCGCATGCGACCGGCGCCTTGGCGCTGGTGATGGAGCGTTATCCGTACATGACCAACCAGCAGGCGCTCGAGGTGCTGCTGACCACCGCTACGCAACTCGATGGCTCGGTCACAGACGCACCGAACGAGCGCGTCGGCTGGGGCGTCGCCAACCTCGACCGGGCGATGCGCGGGCCGGGGCAATTGCTCGGTGCGTTCGATGCCAATCTGGGGGCAGGGCAGCGCGATGTCTGGAGCAATGACATCTCCGACAACGCGCTGCTCCAGCGTCAAAAAGAAGACCTCGCCGAGCACAGCGCCTGGCAGCAAACCCTGCAGGACAAAGGCTGGCAGAACGGTGTGCCGGCCGGCGCCAGTCAGCAGGAGCAGACTGATTACGCCGTCGGCATGCTGCGTGATGCGGCAGCGGCAAACCGTGTGTATGAGGGCAGCCTGATCAAGTCCGGCGCCGGGCAACTGCTGCTCAGCGGCGCAAACACCTATCGCGGCCCGACCACGGTCAACGGCGGTCTGCTGACGGTCAACGGTTCGCTGACCTCAGCGGTCACCGTCAACAACAGCGGCACCCTTGGCGGCTCCGGACGCATCGGTGCGTTGACCGCCAACAGCGGCGGCCGGGTCGCACCGGGCAATTCCATCGGCACCTTGAACGTCGGCGGTGATGTGACACTCGCCCCGGGCTCGACCTACGCCCTTGAGCTGTCGCCTACCAGCAGCGATCGCATCGTTGCCGGCGGCACGGCAACCGTCAGCGGCGCCAGTGTCAGTCTGGCGCTGGAAAACAGTCCGACCTTGCTCAGCAGCGCCGAAGCGCAAAGCCTGCTCGGCCGCCAGTACACCATCCTGCAAGCGGCCGGCGGCGTGCAGGGGCAGTTCGCTGCGGTGGTGCCGAACTACCTGTTCATCGGCGGCGCCCTCGACTACGCCGCAAGCGGCATTCAGCTGAATATCCAGCGCAACGCCACCAGTTTCGCCAGCGTTGGGCAAACGCCGAACCAGCGTTCGGTGGCGGCGGCAGTCGAAGGTCTGGGCGCCGGCAATTCGGTTTACGAAAGCGTGCTTCGTGCACCGACTCAAGCCTCGGCGCAGCAAGCCTTCCAGCAACTGAGCGGCGAGATTTATCCAGCGCTGGGGACAATGCTGATCAACGACAGCCGCCAGTTGCGTGATGCGGTCGGCGAGCGGCTGCACGATGAGTCGGCGACCCGCAGCAACGGCTGGATCAAAGCCCTCGGCGCCTGGGGCAGCACCGATTCCAGTCACGATACGGCCGGCTACAACACCTCGATCGGCGGCCTGCTGGCGGGCGTCGACGGCGCGCTGGACGAGCAGACCCGCATCGGTCTGGTCACCGGTTATAGCGACAGCTCCTTGAGCATGGGCTCGGGCACGCATTCCTCGGCGAAAGTCGACAGCTACCACCTCGGTGCTTACGCCGGGCACGACCTCGGCGCGTGGCGCTTGAGCAGCGGCGCGGCCTACAGCTGGCATCGCGGCGATGTGAAGCGCGATCTGCAATACGACGAGGTCAGCGCCAAGCAGAAAGCCAAGCTTGATGCGACCACCACTCAGGTTTTTGCCGAGGCGGCGTATCGCTTGCAGCTGCAAGCGCTGGCGCTGGAACCGTTCGCCAACCTGACCTACCTGCATCTCGACACCGAAGGCTTTACCGAGAAGGGCGATGCCGCTGCGCTGAAAAGCTCGGGCGATCAGCGCGATGTGGTGCTGAGCACTCTGGGCGTGCGGGCGAGCAAAACCTTCCACCTTTCCAGTCAGCAAGCGCTGGACGTCAGCGCTCGGCTCGGCTGGCAGCACAGCCTCAGCGATATCGAATCAGAGCAGCATTTGCGTTTTGCCAGCGGCGGCGCGCCGTATTCCGTGGAGAGCTCGGCGCTCGTGCGTGATGCCGCACTGGTCGGCGTGCAGGCCAGTCTGGCGTTGAGCAAGGACGTGCGGGTCAACCTCGATTACAACGGCCAACTGGCCAGCCGCGAGCAGCTGCATGGCGTAGGGCTGAGCCTGAACTGGCAGTTCTGATTGCATGGGTTTGAGCCACTGTGGCGAGGGG